>NZ_JALXPM010000038.1:0-27562 GCF_025147615.1 Brevibacterium luteolum
CATCACAAAAACAAACAAACACGCTATTGAGTTCTCAAAGAACAGACGCCATCCGCAACTACCAAAGCCGTTTTCGCTTTGTTCACCGCGGCGCGATCGGTTATTAACTTTAGACTCACACTTCCGTGCTTTGCAAATCGCTTTTCCGTGATCTGCGCCACACGTTTCTTCGCTCTGGATCCGCCGTGAACGACGGTCGTCGTGAAGTTTCAGTGTCAGCTGTTCTCGACTGCCGTTCCAGTGGTAGCGAGGCATCCAGCGGTTCGTATGCGACCGGGATGGCCTGCTCTCTTCGGTGTTTCCGTCGAGCAACAGGTACTAACTTACACAGGGCCTCCAGCGCTTTGCAACTCGAGAGGGCTGTGTTCTGGCTCACCGCTGATTTTAAGCCGCAGAACGGGCCTCAGTGGTGCCTGAGGGGCTCTTTCGGCGGGTGCTGAGGAACAGCACGACGGCACCCAATCCGATGACAATCCAGCCGGAGATGCCGAGCGGGTTCGCGATGATCGGTTTCTCCCACGTCCCGCCGGCGGCCACGAGGATGCTGATGCCTGCCACGGCGTTGAACCCGCCATGACCGATAGCAGCCGGCCAGATCGAACCGGATGTCTCGCGCAGCCAGACGAAGACTGCTCCAACGCAGATGCAGCCGATCATCATGATCGGGATCGAGATCGGCGAACGGGTCTCGAAGTTGTGGCCGAGCAGCAGCACCGGTGCATGCCACGCGCCCCAGATCGCACCCGAGACGACGATCATCGCTACGGTCCCCAGGCCTCGGCGACGGAGAGCTGCCGTGAGATATCCGCGCCAGCCGAGCTCCTCCCCCAGCCCGAGCACGCCATTGGGGACGAAAGCAGCGATGACGACCTGCACGATCTGCAGCAGCACGAAGAGCACCATCGGCATCGCCATGCCGGATGCCTCGAGCTGCTCGCGGGCGGCGGTCATCTGCCAGTCCGGTTCGAAACCGCCGAGCAGCATCGCCACCAGGCCGGCGAGAACCGTGAGGAGGAAGACGATGCCGATCGCCAGCACGCTGAACAGCAGCACCCGAAGTGCAGGGTGGAGACGGCCGATGCGCCCGGCAGGACTGCCGTCGGGATTGCGCAGAGGTCCGGCGCCAAGGGCCGCGAACGTCTGCCGGAAGGGCACCTTCTCGACCACCCGCATGACGACGAGCGCGCTGATCGCAGGAGTGAACATCATGAGCGACATGAGCAGCATCGGCACGATGGCGGCGATGACGGCCTCACCGGTGGGCGGGTTGTCGGCATCGGCGTTCATGAGCTGGCCGGCAGGGCTGCCGGTGCCGAAGAAGAGGTCGTAGTTCAGCCACAGCGGGAGAACGGACAGCCAGGCGAGACCGTAGGCGAGAAGGCAGAAGATGACGATGCCGTGCCAGGAGCCGAACGCCGGACCTGCCGCAGCGGCACGGGACGGGGATGCAGGATGGGGAGTCGTCACTGATTCTCCTGTTCTCGATCACTGTGTCCCTCAGCACACTATCGCGCTCTGACCATGGCGGGGGTCCCGGCGCATCCAGCTCCCGGACATGCTCTTCCCGCAGATACCCCGGCCTGGTTAGTGTTCTTCTACGCCGGATGTGCGATTCAAAGGAGAACCTATGCACCTGCCGACCACCCGCCTCATCACTGCCGCTGCAGCGGCCCTCGCTCTCGTCCTGACTGGTTGCGGTCAGGGCTCGGATTCCGGTTCAGGTTCCGGTGAGGACGAGACCACTCGCGACCTGACCTTCGCCACCGGCGGCACAGCCGGTGTCTACTATCCACTCGGCAGTGAGTTCAGCCGGCTCTTCGCCGAAGACGTCGACGGCCTCAGCGTTGTCGCCGTGGAGACCGATGGCTCTGTCGACAATCTCGGCCGGATCGCCAAGGGCGAAGCACAGCTCGCGTTCTCTCAGACGAACACCGCCAATGACGCTAGGGATGCCACTGCGGAGTTCAGTGATCTCGACAAGGGCATCGACAACATCGGCTTCATCGGCCAGATCTACCCTGAGGCTGTCCACGTCATCACCCTGGCCAACAGCGGGATCGAGAAGTTCGAAGATCTCAAGGGCAAGCGGATCGCCATCGGCGCACCGGGCTCTGCGAACAAGGCGGTGGCCGGGCTGCTCTTCGAGGCCTACGGAATCGGAGAGGGTGACTACACCCCGTTCGAGGAGAGCTTCGCCGATGCGCGTTCGAAGCTGCAGGACGGTCATGTCGATGCCTCGATCGAGATCATCGGCGTGCCCGCCGCCTCGCTGAGTGAGCTCGACGCCTCTGCCGATGTCCGGCTCATCCCCCTCGATGAGGACAAGGCCAAGGAGATCTCGGCCGACAACCACTACGAGGCCTACACGATCCCCGGCGGTTCGTACGGATTCGCCGACGACGACATCACCACCGTCGCCGTCTTCGCCTCCATCGTTGCCTCGCTCAACCAGGTCAGCGAGGACGACGCCTACGGGATCACGAAGACGATCTACGAACGCGCCGAGGACATCTCGCTGGCGCAGAAGAGGTTCATCAAGCTCGAGGATGCGCTCTTCGGTCGCGGTGATGTGCCGTTGCACCCGGGTGCCAAGCGCTACTACGAAGAACAGGGCGTCGACACCGGCGAGTGAGCCGGCGTGAATGCCGAATAGGGCCGGAGTGCAGATCTGCACTCCGGCCGTGTTCGTCGGTTTGGGTCTGTCAGCGGGTGACGGACAGTGCGCCGAGGGTCTTCTTGCCGCGGCGCAACAGCACGACGCCGTGGCCGCCGGCGTCGAGGACGTCGTCGGTGGTGATCGTCTGCTCACCGTCGCTGACCTTGACGTTGTTGACGTAGGCGCCGCCGTCCTTGATCGCACGGCGCGCCTCGCCCTTGGACTTGACGATGCCCGAAGCGGCGAAGGCGTCAGCGACCGGCATCCCGGCCGAGACCTCAGCGGCCGGCACCTGGGTGCCGGGCAGCTCGGCGGTAGCCGATCCCAAGGTTCCCGGGTCGAGAGCTGCCAGTTCGCCGGAACCGAAGAGCGCCTTGGCGGCGGCGAAGACCTGACGGGTGGTCTGCTCACCGTGGACGAGAGTCGTGACGTCCTCGGCCAGGGCCCGCTGCGCGATCCGCTTGTGCGGGGCGGCTGCGAACTCCTCACCGATCTGCTCGAGCTCCTCAAGAGAGCGGAACGAGAAAACCTTGAGGAACTTCATGACATCCCGGTCATCGGCGTTGAGCCAGAACTGGCTGAACGCGTACGGGCTGGTGAGCTCGGGATCGAGCCAGACGGTGCCCGATTCGGTCTTGCCGAACTTGGTGCCGTCGGCCTTCGTCATGAGCGGGGTGGCCATGGCGTGCACGCTTGTGCGCTCGACGCGGCGGATGAGATCAGCACCGGCGGTGAGGTTGCCCCATTGGTCGGATCCGCCGTGCTGCAGCGTGATGCCGTAGCGGCGGTAGAGCTCGAGGTAGTCGTTGCCCTGCAGGATCTGGTAGGCGAACTCGGTGAAGGAGATTCCGTGTTCGCTCTGCAGGCGGGCGGCGACGGTCTCCTTCGCCAGCATCCGGTTGACCGAGAAGTGCTTGCCGATATCGCGCAGGAAGTCGATCGTCGAGATCTCACCGGTCCAGTCGAGGTTGTTGACCAGCTGGGCCGCGTGCGGGCCGTCGACGTCGAGGAAGCGCTCGATCTGAGCGCGGATCTTCTCCACCCAGCCCTCGACGACATCGCGCTCGTTCAGAGTGCGCTCACCGGACATCCGCGGATCGCCGATGAGGCCGGTGGCCCCGCCGACAAGGGCGTATGGATTGTGGCCGGCCAGCTGCAGCCGCCGGGCGAAGAGCAACTGGACGAGGTTGCCCATGTGCAGGCTGGGCGCGGTCGGATCGAAACCGATATAGAAGCTGACCGGACCTGCGTTGAGCGCCTGCTGCAGCGCCTCCTCATCGGTGGACAGCGCCACCAGGTCGCGGGCCTTCAGCTCACGGAAGATATCAGTCACGATTCACCTTTTCTCATCGGGTCTGCGCGGCGCCGGAATCCGTGGCCGTCACCGCGCTGGTGCCGGGCGGATTCTTCCCGGCAGCACCACAATGCATATCTTACTCAGACGCGCAGGCCAGACGGGGCGGGGTCCGCATCCCGTCCCGGGAACTCCGCCCCGAGCAGTCGCAGCAGCGGTTCGGCTTTGACCGCAGTCTCTTCGAACTCGGCTGCCGGGTCCGACAGGGCGGTGATCGCACCGCCGACTCCGTAGCTGAACCCCTTGGCAGTAATGACAAGCGTGCGGATGACCATCGACAGGTCAACAGCACCCGACAGCGAGAAGTAGCCGAGCGCCCCGGAGTAGATGCCGCGCGGCCCGGATTCCAGGTCGTCGATGATCTCCATCGTCCGCAGCTTCGGCGCCCCGGTCATCGACCCACCGGGGAAGCAGGCGCGCAGGCAGTCCACGACGCTGGCGTCATCGGCCAGCTGGGAGCGCACAGTGCTGACGAGCTGATGGACGGTGGCGTAGCTTTCGACCTCTAAGAACTGCGGAACCTCGATGCTGCCGGGCACCGCGGTGTGCGCCAGACCGTGGCGGACCAGGTCGACGATCATGAGATTCTCCGCCCGCTCCTTCTCACACGCCTGCAGCTCAGCGCGCAACCGCGCATCAGTCTGCGGGTCCGCTGCCCGCGGCCGGGTGCCCTTGATCGGCTTCGATATCGCCTGCCGGTCAGCGGTGATCGCAAGGAACCGTTCGGGAGAGGTCGAGAGCACCCCGGTCTCCCCGAAGCGCAGCAGCGCGGCACGCGGGCTGCGGCTGGCCGAGCGCAGCCGCCGGTAGGTGTCGACGATCGGCAGTCGGGCCGCACCGGTGATCTCGTTGGTCAGGCAGATCTCGTAGCTCTCCCCCGCCCAGATGTGCTCATGACACCGGTCGATGAGCCGCTCGTATTCGGCCCGGTCGTGGCGCAGCGTCAGCTCGCCGGTCGTTGGTGGAGCGCTGGCTGGTGGCACCGGGTCCGAGGTGGTGAGCGCGCGGGCCGCGGCAGCGAACCAGTCCTCGGTGCTGGCTTCGTGTTCGGGTGTCGTGAGTGCGAGCAGGTGGGCGGTGCCGGTGTGGTGGTCGACGATGAGCGCGCGGTCGGCGAAGATGAGCTGCGCATCCGGCAGCGGTGAAGGGTGGGCGGCACTGGCGCCGCATTCGGCCTTGAGCTCATAGCCGAGGCTGCCGATCCAGCCGAGGGCGAATCCGCAGCCGGTCTCCGGCAGGTCCACGGTGCTGCGGATCGCCTGCATCCCGGCTTCTTCACCGGTCAGCCAGTCGAAGATCCCGGACTCGACCGTCTGCTCCCCTGACCCTCCGAAGACGGTCAGCGTCCCCGCGGTGACATCTGCGGTGACCCGGTGTGCCAACGGCCCGGACGCGTCACCGAGGATGCTGAAGCGCCCATCGGGGTGGGCCGGGTCGCGGCTGTCGAGCCAGAAGGCATACGTGCTGGAGGCGAAGAGACCTGAGAAGACGGCCTCAGGCTGCACGGTCAGAGGATGTGTCTGATGGGCCAGGCGCAGACCAGGCGTCGCGGCGAGCACGCCGGCGACCGGCACACCGGAATCGTGTGTCGCCAGGCCGGTCAATGCCCCGAAAACCGCTACGCGCTCAGGTGACGGCAAGGGATCCGCAGCGCGATCCGGATCGTGTGCGGGCCGGTGCGTGGCGTTCCAGTCCGAGGCGAGGGAGAGAAAGTTCGCAAGCATCTGCCGGCCGGCGGCGGTGGCGATGGATTCGGGATGGAACTGCACGCTCCAGGCCGGTTTGCTGCGGTGCGCCAAACCCATGATGGTCGCGTCTTCGGCGCGGGCGGTGACGTTCAGGCGCGGGCCCGGGTCGGTGACGGCCAGGGAGTGGTAGCGGACCACCTCGGTGTCGGCGGGCACGCCTGCGAAGAGACCGGTGGACGTGTGCTCGAGCGTTGAGATGCGGCCGTGGCGGGGTTCTGTGGCCGGGCCGATCGCACCATCGTGGGCGAGCGCGAGGGCTTCGTGGCCGAGGCAGACACCGAGCAGCGGGATCGGCACCTCAGCGAGCACCCGAGAGCTGATACCGATGTCGAAGGTGTTCTCCGGGGTGCCGGGACCCGGTGAGATGACGACGGCGTCGTAGCTGGTGAGATCATCGAGCACAGCGGGATCGCTGCGGTGGGAGATGACCGTCGGGGTGGTGCCGGTGAGGGTGGCGATGAGGTCAACGAGGTTGTAGGTGAAGGAGTCGTCGTGGTCGATGATGAGGATCCGGCTCACCGCTCACCTGCCTTCGGGTTCTGTGCCTGCTGGGCCGGTGCGGCCCGCAACTGAAGTAAAGCACATGCCGGTGCGTAGGCGTCGGGACGACGACGCCCGCCGTCTCGCCCGAGGGGTGGGCGAAGCGGCGGGCGATCCGTCGTGGTGCGCTGGGCTCAGCGGGTCGTCGCGGAGGCGAACTCGCGCAGGCGGGTGAGTTCCGCCTCGGCGTTGGCCAGCTGCTGGGCGACGGCGCTGCGGGCGGTGCCGCCCTTGGCGCTGCGGGCGTCGATCGAACCGAGGGTGGTGAGCACCTCGCGCATCTCAGGCGTGAAGTGCTCGGAGATCTCGGCGTAGTCGGCATCGGAGAGATCCCACAGTTCAACCCCGCGGGCCTCAGCCTTGGCCACTGCTGCCCCGGAGAGCTCGTGGGCGACTCGGAAGGGCACGGCCTGGCGGACGAGCCATTCGGCGACATCGGTGGCCAGCGCGAAGCCGCGCGGGGCCAGATGCGCCATCCGCTCGGTGTCGAACGTCAGCGTCTGCACCATCCCGGCGAAGGCCGGCAGGACGAGAGCCAGGGTGTCGACGGCGTCGAAGACCGGTTCCTTGTCCTCCTGCAGGTCGCGGTTGTAGGCCAGCGGCATCGCCTTGAGGGTGGCGAGCAGGCCGGTGAGGTCGCCAATGAGGCGGCCGGCCTTGCCGCGGGCGAGCTCGGCGACATCCGGGTTCTTCTTCTGCGGCATGATCGACGAACCGGTCGAGAACGCATCATCGAGGGTGATGAAGGAGAACTCGGCAGTCGCCCAGGCGATGATCTCCTCACTCAGCCGCGACAGGTCGATGCCGGTCATCGCCGCGACGAACGTGAACTCAGCGAACACGTCACGGCTGGCGGTGCCGTCGATGGAGTTCTCGACCGAATCGGAGAACCCGAGCTCAGCGGCGACCGCCTGCGGGTCGAGCCCGAGGGAGGATCCGGCGAGCGCGCCGGAGCCGTATGCCGAGGCGTCGGCGCGGGCGTCGAGATCGCGCAGCCGGTCGACGTCGCGCATGAGCGGCCAGGCGTGGGCGAGCAGGTGGTGGGCCAGCAGCACCGGCTGGGCGTGCTGCAGGTGGGTGCGCCCGGGCATCGGTGCTTCCGGGTGGGCCTTCGCCTGCGTGATGAGTGCTTCGACGACGTCGAGGACGAGACCGGCGATGATGCGTGAGGAGTCGCGGATGTACATCCGGCCCATCGTCGCGATCTGGTCGTTGCGCGAGCGCCCGGCGCGCAGCTTGCCGCCGAGTTCCGGCCCGGCGATCTCCAAAAGCCCGCGCTCGAGTGCGGAGTGGACGTCCTCATCGGATTCGGCTGCGGTGAACTCACCGGAGGTCACGCGGCGTTCGAGCTCATCGAGGGCGGCGATCATGCCTTGGAGCTCGCTCTCATCGAGCAGTCCGGCCCGGTTGAGCACGCGGGCGTGGGCCCGGGAGCCGGCCAGATCGTAGGCGGCCAGCCGCCAGTCGAAGTGCGTCGACTTTGACAGCAGCGCCACCGCATCCGAGGGTCCCGTGGCGAACCGGCCGCCCCACAGGGCCAGCCGCTCAGGCGTCTCGGGACCGGGGGTGGTGTTCTCGCTGCTCACAGCCGGATTCCCTTGCCGAACTTGTGGTCGCGGGCTGCGGCCTGCTTCGAGGACAGACCATAGATGTCGATGAACCCGCGGGCCGACGACTGGTCGAAGGTATCGCCTTCGTCGTAAGTGGCGAGGTTGAAGTCGTACAGCGAGGACTCCGAGCGCCGGCCGGTGACGGTGGCGCGGCCACCGTGGAGCTCCATGCGAATCTCGCCGTTGACGTACTCCTGGGTGTCGTCGATGAACGCGTCGAGGGAGCCCTTGAGCTCGGAGAACCACTGGCCGTCGTAGACGACCTCGGTCCAGCGCTGGTCGACCATCCGCTTGAACCGGGCCTGCTCGCGCTCGAGCGTGATGTTCTCAAGCTCCTTATGCGCGGCGATGAGGGTCATCGCGCCGGGAGCTTCGTAGATCTCGCGGCTCTTGATGCCCACGAGCCGGTCCTCGACGATGTCGATGCGGCCGATGCCCTGGGCGCCGGCGCGCTGATTGAGCTCCTCGATCGCCTGCAGCGGGGTGACGTCGCGGCCGTCGATCTTGACCGGGATGCCCTTTTCGAAGGCGATGGTGACCTCGTCGGCCGGCGGCGGGAAGGTCGGGTCGTCGGTGTAGTCGTAGACGTCCTTGGTCGGGCCGTTCCAGATGTCTTCGAGGAAGCCGGTCTCAACGGCGCGGCCCCACACGTTCTGGTCGATGGAGAACGGGTTGGACTTGGTTGTGACGATCGGCAGGTCGTTGCGCTCGGCGTATTCGATGGCCTTCTCGCGGGTGAGCGCCAGGTCGCGGACCGGGGCGATGCACTTCATGTCCGGGGCAAGGGAGGTGATGCCGACTTCGAAGCGGACCTGGTCGTTGCCCTTGCCGGTGCAGCCGTGGGCGACGGTCTTCGCACCGTACTTGCGGGCGGCGGTGACGAGGTGCTTGACGATGACTGGGCGCGAGAGCGCCGAGACGTTCGGGTAGGCGTCCATGTACAGGGTGTTGGCCTTGAGCCCGGGCATGCAGTATTCGTTGGCGAACTCGTCGCGGGCGTCGGCGACATAGGCCTCGACGGCGCCGCAGTCGAGGGCGCGCTGGCGGATCGTCTCCAGGTCCTCGCCTCCTTGGCCGACGTCGACGGCCATGGCCACCACCTCGGCACCGGTCGCCTCCTGGATCCAGCCGATGGCCACCGAGGTGTCGAGGCCGCCTGAGTAGGCGAGCACAATGCGTTCAGTCATGTCGGGACTCCTTTTCGGAAAGGTCGTTACTGTTCAGAATATGGTTCAGGGTCCGCCGCGTGCACGTGTACCCGGCGGGCCCTCAGGTCTGGGTTATGCGTCGCCGGCCAGCTCGTGCAGCTTCTCGGCCAGGGCCTCCCCGCTGGTGGACTCGGCGGCGATGACGAGGACGGTGTCGTCGCCGGCGATCGTGCCGAGCACCTCGGGGATGACGGATCGGTCGAGCGCTGAGGCCAGGTACTGGGCGGCCCCAGGCGGGGTGCGCAGCACGACGAACTGGCCGGAGCTGGTGGCGGTCACGAGCAGCTCTTCGAGCAGTCGCTGCAGCTTCGCATCGAGCAGGTCGGTGGCCTGCGCGGACTGCAGGCTGCGGTCCCCTCCCTCGCCGGGCACCGCGTAGACGGAGCCCTTGGCGGTGCGCACCTTGACCGCGCCGAGATCGACGAGATCGCGTGACAGGGTCGCCTGGGTGACGGAGAAGCCGCGGCCGGTCAGCAGCCCGGCAAGCTCGGTCTGCGAGCGGATCGTCTCCGTGCGGATGAGCTCGATGATGAGCTGCTGGCGGGCGGCCTTGGTCGTCGGGGTCAGCTGTTCGCTCATGCGCGTGCCTCCAGCCAGGCCATCAGCCCCATCTGGGCGTGCAGCCGGTTCTCGGCCTCGTCGAAGACGACCGACTGCGGCCCGTCGATGACCTCGGCGGTGATCTCCTGGCCGCGATAGGCCGGCAGGCAGTGCATGACGAGTGCGCCCTCAGCTGCGACATCGAGGAGTGCGGCGTTGACCTGGTAGGGCATGAACGGCGAGTCGGCGCCGTCGCGGCCCTCGGCGTCCTGGCCCATCGACACCCAGGTGTCGGTCACGAGCACATCGGCACCGGTGGCCGCCGCCTTAGCGTCATCGGTGATCTCGATCGACCCGCCGGTCTCAGCGGCCAGCGCGGTGGCGCGTTCGACGATCGCGGCGGCCGGCTGATGGCTGTCCGGTGCTGCGATGCGCACGTGCATGCCGGCGTTGGCGCCTGCGAGCAGGTAGGAGTTGGCCATGTTGTTCGCCCCATCGCCGAAATAGGCAAGCGTCGTGCCGGCCAGTCCCCCGGGTGCCTCGGTGGGTCGGTGTTCGCGGATGGTGAGCAGGTCGGCGAGCAGCTGGCAGGGGTGGTAGTCATCGGACAGGGCGTTGATGACCGGCACCGAGGAGGTCGCGGCCATCTCTTCGAGACCGGCTTGCGCGTAGGTGCGCCAGACGATCATCGAGACCATCCGCGACATCACCTGGGCGGTGTCGGCGATCGACTCCTTGTGCCCGAGCTGCGCCTCGCCGGGGTTGATGATGAGCGGGCTGCCGCCGAGTGCGGCAATGCCTGCGGCGAACGACACGCGGGTGCGGGTGGAGGTCTTGTCGAAGATGACCGCCACGGTCTTGCGAGCCGCGCCCGAGGCGGCGGTTCCCGGGCCTGCGAAGGGCACCTGGGTGCCGGGATCGGCTTTGAGTTCGGCTGCCAGGTCGAGGACCTCGAGCAGTTCGGTGGGGCTGAGGTCGGTGTCGGTGAGGAAGTGTCGGGTCATGACTGTGCCTTCACGGTCTCGGCGATGAGTGCTGGCAGGGCGTCGAGGAAGTCCTGCAGCTGTGCGGGGGTGATAATGAGCGGGGGTGCCAGGCGGATCCGGTCGGGGGTGACCGGGTTGATGATGAAACCGGCCTCCTGCGCGGCTGCCGCAAGTGCTCCGGCGACCGGTAACTCGCCGGCGTCTGCCTGCTGCGGGTCGGTGATGGCGAAGGAGCGCAGCAGCCCTGCCCCGCGCGCCCCGGTGACACCGGGGACTGCAGTGAGCTGTTCGGCCAGCCAGTCGCCGGTCTCGCGGACATGGGCGAGAAGGCCGTCTGTCTCGATGGTGTCGAGCACGGCGAGTGCGGCGGCGGCGCTGACGGGGTTGCCCCCGAAGGTGGTGCCGTGCTGGCCGGCACCGAGCAGTGCGCTGACCTTCTCACCGATGGTGATGAGCCCGCCGATCGGGATGCCGCCGGCCAGTCCCTTGGCCACGGTGATCGCATCGGGCATGATGCCCTCGCCGATCTCCGGGTGCTGGAAAGCGAACCAGTGGCCGGTGCGGCCGATGCCGGTCTGCACCTCATCGAGAATCATGAGCGCCCCGGCAGCGCTCGTCGCCTCGCGCACCGCTGTGAGATAACCGTCCGGGTGCAGGCGCACGCCGCGCTCTCCCTGGATCGGTTCGATGATGACCGCGGCGACCGTCTCATCGACCGCGGCTCGCAGTGCCTCGATGTCGCCGAAGGGCACATGGGCGACCTCCGGCATGAGTGGGGCGAAGGGCGCGCGGTAGACTTCCTTGGCCGTCAGCGACAGGGCGCCGATGGTCCGGCCGTGGAAGGCCCCGTCGACGGCGATGATCTTCGACCGGCCCGGGCTGCCGGCATCAGGCGCGCCCACCCGGCGGGCCAGTTTGATGGCCGCTTCATTGGCTTCGGTGCCGGAGTTGGCGAAGAACACACGGGAGCCTGCCGGTGCTCCGGCGATCTCCAGCAGCTTCGACGCCAGGTTCAGCTGGGGGTCGGTGGTGAAGAAGTTCGAGACGTGGTCGATCGTCGACAGCTGGCCGGTCACCGCCTCGGTGATGGCCGGGTGGCCGTGGCCAAGCGTGTTGACGGCGATGCCGCCGAGCAGGTCGAGGTAGTCCTTGCCTGCATCGTCGGTGACGGTGCAGCCGTGGGCTGCGACGAGCTTGGCCTTCGGGGTGCCGAAGACCGGCAGCATCGTCTGGGCGTAGCCGTCCTGCCAGCTCATGCCTGTCCTCCCTTCGTGTGGTCGTCGTGGACCATGGTGCCGATGCCTTCGGTGGTGAAGACCTCCAGCAGCAGCGAGTGGGCCATCCGGCCGTCGATGATGTGTGCCTGCCGCACGCCGGCTTCGACTGCTTCGAGCGCTGCGGTCATCTTCGGGATCATCCCGGAGTCCAGGCGCGGCAGCAGCTCGCGCAGCTCGGCCGGGGTGATCGCTGAGAGCAGTGAGTCCTTGTCCGGCCAGTCGGCGTAGAGGCCGGGCACATCGGTGAGCATGACGAGTTTGTCGGCACCGATCTGCCGGGCGATCGCGGCGGCAGCGAGGTCGGCGTTGATGTTGAGCGGCTTGTTGACGGCTCCGCCTGCTTCGGCGGCGATCGAGCAGATGACCGGGATGCGGCCGGCGGCCAGCAGCTCGTTGATGAGCTCGGTGTTGACCGAGACGATCTCGCCGACCCGGCCGAGGTCGATCTCCTCACCGTCGACGGTGGCGGTTGTGCGCTTGGCCAGCAGCAGGTCGCCGTCCTCGCCGGAGAGACCGACGGCGGCGTCGCCGTTCTGGTTGATGCGGGCGACGACTTCGCGGTTGACCTGCCCGGAGAGCACCATACGCACGACCTCGGCGGCCTCTTCGCTGGTGACGCGCTGGCCGGCGCGGAATTCGCTTTCGATGCCGAGACGATCGAGCATCCGGGAGATGTGCGGGCCGCCGCCGTGGACGACGATCGGGCGCAGGCCGGCAAACCGCAGGAAGGCGATGTCGTCGGCGAAGGACTGCTGCAGCTCCGGGGAGACCATGGCGTTGCCGCCGTACTTGATGACGATGGTCGCGCCCTTGAAGGTCTTGATCCACGGCAGCGCCTCGGTCAGGGTCTCGGCTTTGGCCTGAGCCTGGACGAGCCGGTGGGCAGAGGATGTCTCGGTCATGATGAGTAGGCGCTGTTCTCTTCGACGTAGTCATGGGTCAGGTCCGAGGTCCACACGCTGGCTTCGAAGTTGCCTGCGTGCAGGTCGATCTCGACGACGACGCGGCGGTCGAAGAGCACCTCGGCGGGGTCGGCGGCCGGGGCGGAGCCGACGCAGACGGGCACGCCGTTGAAGGTCACGTCGATGGCCTGCGGGTCGAACTCGGCATCGGTGGTGCCGACCTGGGCGACGACGCGGCCCCAGTTGGGGTCCTCGCCGAACACGGCGGCCTTGAAGAGGTTCGAACGGGCGACTGCGCGGGAGACGTCGACGGCCTGCTGTTCGGAGAACGCTCCGCGGGTGGTGATGGTGATGTCGTGGCCGGCGCCCTCTGCGTCCGTGTGCAGCTGGGCGGTGAGCTCGCCGCACACCTCGGTGAGCAGGCGGGTGAATTCGACGAGGTCGGCCTGGTGCTCGGAGGCTCCCGAGCTCATGACGATGACGGTGTCGTTGGTCGACATGCAGCCGTCGGTGTCGAGCCGGTCGAAGGTCTTCTGGGTCGCCGCCCGCAGGGCGATGTCGAGGTCGCCCGATTCGACGACGGCATCGGTGGTGATGACGACGAGCATCGTCGCCAGTCCCGGTGCGAGCATGCCCGCACCCTTGGCCATGCCGCCGATGCGGTAGGCGGTGCCCTCGCGGGTGGCGGTCTTGGCCACGGTGTCGGTCGTCATGATCGCCTCGGCTGCTGCGGCACCTGCCTCCGGGGTCTCGGCAGCAGCCTCAAGGGCAGCGGGGAGGGTGTCGAGGATCGGTTCGCGGAACTCCGGTCCACCGACGCCGATGAGCCCAGTCGAGCACACGAGCACGTCGCTGGCATCGGTGCCGAGCAGTTCGGCGGTGCGGGTGGCGGTGAGTTCGGTGGTCTCGTAGCCGTAGTCGCCGGTGTAGCAGTTCGCACCACCGGAATTCAGCACGACCGCGCGTGCGGTGCCGTCGGCGGAGGCCTGCTGGCTCCACAGCACCGGGTTGGCCTTGCAGCGGTTGGCGGTGTAGACGGCAGCAACCGCATCGGCAGGGCCGTCGTTGACAACGACGGCGAGGTCGGTCTTGCCGCTGGGCTTGAGTCCGGCGGTGGTGCCTGAGGCGCGGAAGCCGCGCGGGTAGGTCACGCTCATGATGCGACTCCATTCGGCTGACGAGTCGGCGGTGGCAACGGCCACCGCCCTTCAATATGCATAACAATACATCAGAAGTGAACTTTATTCATCCCCTGCGATGTCATGGTGAGGGAAGTCACGACCGCCTGGCCGGGCGTCCACCCTCAGGGAGCCAGTCCCCCGGTCGGCAGCCCGGTCGCCTCAGGCAAGCCGAGGGCGAGGTGGGCCGACTGCAGCGCCTGGCCGGCGGTGCCGCGCACGAGGTTGTCGAGGGCGACGACGGTGACGATCCGGCCGGCACGCTCGTCGATGCCGAACTGGAGGTGGGCGGTATTCGACCCGGTCGCCGCCGACAGCTGCGGCCAGGTGCCTTCGGCGAGCATGTGCACAAAGGGCTCATCGGCGTACGCGGCGGCATACACCTCGGCGACGGCCTCGCGGGTCAGCTGCGCACCACCGGCCGGAACGGCTGAGAGGGTGGCGAGGATGCCGCGGCTGACGGGAATGAGGGTGGGGGTGAAGGAGATGCGCACCGGCCCCTCTGCGGGATCGGCGCCGAGGGCGAGGTTGAGGTTCTGCTCGATCTCGGGCACATGCCGATGAGTGCCGGCAACGCCGTAGGGTGAGGCGTTGCCGAGGATCTCGGCTGCCGTCAGGTGGGGTTTGAGTGCCTTGCCGGCTCCGGAGACGCCGTTGGCCAGCACGGCATTCAGCCCGGTCGGCTCGATGAGCCCGGCCTGCAGCAGCGGGCCGAGGCCAAGCGTCACCGCGGTGACGTTGCAGCCGGGCACTGCAATGCGGCGGGTGCTGCGCAACTGCTCGCGCTGTTTGGTGCCGTCGGCCAGCAGCATCTCGGGCAGCCCGTAGGTCCAGGTGCCCGGATGATCGCTGCCGTAGAAGGCCTCCCAGGCGGCTGGGCTGATGAGGCGGTGGTCGGCGGCGAGGTCGATGATGAGGGTCTCACGTGAGGTCTCGGCGAGTGCGGCTGCGATCTCGCCCGAGGCGCCGTGCGGCAGGGCGAGGACGACGACGTCGTGGCCGGCGAGCACTTCGGCGGTCGAGGGCTTGACGATCATGTCGCCGTAGGCGAGCAGATGGGGTTGGTGGATCGCCAGCCGGTCACCGACGCTCGAATGGCCGCAGGCCGTTGTAACGTGAAGTTCCGGGTGACTGCTCAGCAGCCTGAGGACCTCACCGCCGGCGTAGCCGGTGGCGCCTGAGACTGCGACTGACATTCGCGACATATGCATAATCATACCGCATCATCGAACTTTATTCAGGAGGGGTTGTGGCCCACGTTGTACAGGCGATCGAAGCCGGCGGACCGGAGGTGCTGCGCTATACCGAGATCGACGACCCGCAGGCAGGTCCCGGCGAGCTCCTCGTCGAGGTCGCCGCTGCAGGCATCAACTTCATCGACACCTACCGGCGCAGCGGCCTGTATCCGATGGAGTTCCCGCACATCGTCGGCAGCGAAGGCGCCGGACGCGTCATCGCTGTTGCCGATGATGTCACCGGATTCTCAGTCGGCGACCGGGTCGCCTGGCACAACGCGCCCGGCTCCTATGCCACCCGTGTCGCCGTTCCGGCTGACGGCGTGCTGCGGGTGCCCGAAGGTGTGTCCGATGAGGTCGCTGCCGCGATCCCGCTCCAGGGCCTGACCGCCCAGTACCTGGCGACGGGTTCGCACCGCCTCGAGCCGGGCCAGACCGCACTCATCCACGCCGGTGCCGGCGGAGTCGGACTGCTGCTCACCCAGCTGGCCAAGCACCTCGGCGCCCGTGTCATCACAACGGTCTCCACTGAGGAGAAGGCCGAGCTGTCCCGCGGTGCCGGCGCTGATGAGGTGTTCCTCTACGGTGAGGGCAT
Source organism: Brevibacterium luteolum (assembly GCF_025147615.1). Lineage (NCBI taxonomy): Bacteria > Bacillati > Actinomycetota > Actinomycetes > Micrococcales > Brevibacteriaceae > Brevibacterium > Brevibacterium luteolum. The sequence goes on from NZ_JALXPM010000038.1 coordinate 15,830, forward strand.
CGACATCGCCGCCACCGTCCGCGAGCTCACCGACGGTGAGGGTGTCGATGTCGCCTATGACGGAGTCGGCAGGGACACCTTCGACGCATCGCTGGCCTCGCTCAAGGTGCGCGGTTCGCTCGTGCTCTTCGGCGCCGCCTCCGGGCCGGTCGAGCCCTTCGACATCCAACGGCTCAACTCCTCCGGCGGGCAGTTCCTCTCCCGCCCCTCACTGCAGTGGTTCGTCCGCAGCCCCGAGGAACTGGCCGAGCGTTCGGGCATGCTCTTCGACGGGCTCTCGACCGGCTGGCTCGACTTCCGCGTCGGCCACGAGTTCCCGCTCGCGGAGGCTGCCGAGGCGCATCGTGCGCTCGAGGGCCGCAAGACAACCGGCAAAGTCATCCTCAAGCCCTGATCCCGGCACCGTTCTTCCCGGCGGCGCGTACGCACGAGGTGCCGTCGGGAAGGGCGTCGATGATCACCTCGATCACGGTTTTCGGCTCCCGCCGCAAGATCGTGCGCTGTCCGGAGACGTTCAACCCGTCAACAGGCTGATGAGCCTGGCCTCGAACCGGGGTCGCGCTACTTGAATCTTCTCGTCGCCAGCGCCGGCGCCAACACCACTGCGGCGAGCACGAAGCCGCCGAGCAGCACCCACGCGCCGAAGTAGGTGAACAGCTTGAGATCCGGTGCCAGCGGCGGGCCGAAGTCAGCAGACATCATGACGACGCCTCCGAGGATGAGGGCGGTGGCGATGATGACCTGAACCAGCTGATCGACCGTCGTGCGCACGAGGTTCTTAATGAGGTCGATGTTGAGGCCGCTGGTGCCGATGTCGAGGGTGCCGTCCTCCAGGTGCTGGGCGATCCGGCTGATCTGGGCCGGCAGCGAGGCGAGCATCGGGGCGTTCGCGGTGAAATACAGGTCGGCATGGCCGAGGCTGTCGCGGAAGCTCACTGCCCCGCGCATGAGCGTGTCGCTGTGAGCGCGCACCAGATCGAGCAGGTCGATCGTCGGGTCGAGCTTCTTGAGGCTGCCCTCCAGCGTGGAGATCGCCCGGAATGCATCAGCAACGGCGGCTGGCAGTTCGAAGCCGTTGTCGACGACGAAGGACAGCAGTTCGGAGAACATCGCCGATGAGCTTCCGGAACCACCGTCGAACTGCAGCATGATCTGGCCGATCTCGCGCTGCAGCAGCCGGATGTCAACACCGACGGGGGCCCCGAACAGGTCGAGGATCGCGGTGGTGGCGGCCTGCGAGTTCTGCCGTTCGAAGGCCATGAGCAGCAGGGCGATGTCGCGGCGGTCGCGCATGTCGAGGCGGCCGACGTTGCCGAAGTCGATGAGCCCGAGGCGTCCGCCCGGGTCGATGAGGATGTTGCCGGCGTGCAGGTCGGCGTGGAAGACGCCCTTATGCAGCACCTGGCGGGCGACGGTCATGAAGAGCTGGTCGGCTGCTTCACGGCGGGCGATCATCGACAGCTTCTCCACCAGGTCGCCTGCCTTGGACAGCGGGATGCCGTCGACGCGTTCGAGGACGATGACGCGTTCGCTGCTGAGTTCGGGGTACACGCGCGGGACGTCGACGAGCGGCTGTCCGTCGGGGCCGTGCGGCCAGCCGTTGCCGTGGTGCTGGGCGGCCTCACGCAGCAGCTGGGTGTTGCGCACCTCGGTGCCGTAGTCGAGCTCTTCGTTAAGCGATTCGATGAAGCCGCGCGCGATCGAGCGCACGCCGATCTTCTTTGCCCACCCGGCCCGGTTGTGGGCCTGGTCGGCCAACGCGCGGATGATGTCGGAATCAGCGCGGACCTGTTTGCGCAGGTGCGGGCGCTGGACCTTGACGACGACCGGGGTGCCGTCGGGCAGCTTGGCCGCGTGGACCTGGGCGACCGAGGCGGCAGCCAGCGGGGTTTCATCGAAGGAGGAGAACACCTCGTCGACGGGCCTGCCGAAGGAGCGCTCGAGCACCGGTCGGATCTGGTCGAAGTCGACCGGCGGCACATCGGACTGCAGCTTGGAGAACTCCTCGACGAACTCCTGGGGCACGACGTCGGAGCGGGTGGCGATGAACTGGCCGAGCTTAACGAAGGTGACCCCGGCGGCGGCGAACGCCTCGGCGGTGGTGCGCGCGATCTCGCGCATGGAGACCTTCAGGGTCGGGATTCGCGGGCGCAGGTAGCGGGCGAGTCCGTAGCGCAGCAGGATGCGCTGGATCTGGGACACGCGGCTGACCCGCCGGTAGAGCACCGGCAGGCGCACGATCTGGCGCATGACCGAGGAGAAGGTGCCGGTCGGCAGCACGAGTTCGATGGCCAGCAGCAGGAACATTTGGATGACGATGAGCCAGGCGAAGATGAGCAGGAACACCATCACCGCCGGGAAGCTCATCTCGATCCACGGGATCTCCCCGCCCTGGGAGATGCCGAGCATCTCATAGGCCTGCAGGGTGATCGGCCACAGGGACATGCCCATGATGAGCGACACGACGGTGTTGCGCAGCGTCCCGGTGCCCACAGAGATCGTCCGGCGCACGAGCACACCGACGATGACGGCATTGAGCAGACCGAGGAGGATCGAGTAGAGCACGTTCATGTTCGTCTGCCTTCCCCGTGTCGGCCCAGCTTCAGCGGATCTCCATCTCCGTGATCAGCTTACGGGCTTGTGATCCGGCTGCGGGGATCTGCTGGCTGAGCGTTTCTGCAGTGTCGTGACCAGCGCGGATGTAGCGGCCGGTCCACCCGTCGAGCTCACCGGAGGCTGCTGCGAGCGCCAGCGCGGCGAGCTCGGCAGGCGAGGTCCAATCATCGTCGGTGCGCCAGTCGTGCATCGGCATCGAGGCGGTCATGTCCGAGCGGATGACGCCGGGTGCCAGTTCGAAGATCTTCAACCCCTTCTCGTCGCCGAAGTGGACGACGGAGTCGGCGATCCGGAACAGCGCAGCCTTCGATGCTGAGTAGGCGCCGTAGGCCGGGGTGCCCTGCGCGCCGGATCCGGAGTTGAGGTCGATGATGCGGCCCGGCTGCCCGGTCGCCTCGGCCGTGGCGATGAGGACCGGGGCGAAGGCGTTGATCATGAGCAGTGGCCCGATGACATTGGTGCCGATGACCCCGACGAGGGACTCCGGGTCGGCTTCCCACAGCGGTCCTTCGCTCGATTCGACCCGTCCGGCGTTGTTGATGAGCACCCCGAGACGCGCTCCAGTGGCCTGGGCATGTGCCTCGATGTCACCGCGCAGCGCGGCAACGGAGTCCGGCTGGGAGACGTCGACGCCGAATCCGGTGACCGTGCCCGAGGTCTCGGCGGCGATCTCAGCGGCAGCCGCCTGGGCACGGTCGGCGTCGGTGGCGGTGATCACCACCGGGTAGCCGGCTTCAGCGAACCCGGTTGCCAGGATCCGGCCGATGCCGCGTGATCCCCCGGTGATGAGGGTCAGCGGGCGGGTGGTCTCAACAGTCATCTCAGCTCCTCACCTCGGCGCCGAAGCGCTCGGCGGCCACGGCGGTGGCGGCCTCGCGCAGCGCGGAGGCCTCGTCGGCGGTCATCGTGCGGTCCGGGGCGCGGAAGGTCAGCCGGAAGGCCAGCGACTTCTTGCCCTCGGGCACCTGGTCGCCTGCGTAGAGGTCGAAGAGCTCGACGTTCTCCAGTTCGGTTCCCGCACCTTCGCGCAGCGCGTCGGCCACCGCCGAAGCAGGGGTCGACTCGTCGACGAGCAGGGCGACGTCCTGCCGGGAGACCGGATAGGTCGAGAGCACCCCGGCCCAGGCGCGGGTGTCGGACTGGGTCAGCAGCGCATCGAGGCTGACCTCGAAGGCGACCGTGCGGGCGGGCAGGTCGAGGGTCTCGCAGACCTTCGGGTGCAGCTCCCCGGCGTGGCCGAAGTGGGTACCATCGGCGAAGTCGAAGCGTGCGCAGCGTCCCGGATGGTACGGGGCGATCTGGTCAGCGGTCACGGTGAGCTCGAGTCCACACGAGGCGGCGATCCGGTGCACCGTGTCGATGACATCGGAAACATCGGCCTTCCGGCCGGCGCCGAGCACTCCGGGGGGTTCGACGTAGCCTGCCATGATGCCGGCGAAATGGTACGGCTGGGCCGGCACCGAGGCGAAGATCGCCTCAAGCTCGTCCTCGCTCGGGTGGTAGCCCGGGGCATAAGACTCGACTGCTGAGAGCTCGGTCCTCTGCGGCTGGGTCACGAGCCCGGCTTCGAAGATCGCAATGTCCTTGAAACCGCGGCCGAGGTTGCGGGCGGCGGCATCGACAAGGGTGGCGAGCAGGTGGGTGCGCATGAGCGGCTGGTCCTCGGACATCGGGTTGGCCAGCCGGATGTTGGCACGGCGCGCATCGCCTTCCGGGATCCGCAGGGCGTCACTGCGGGCATCCGAGGTGAACGGGTAGGTCAGCACCTCGGAGTAGCCCAGTGCGGTCAGCAGGTTCGAGATACGCCGGCGTGCCGCCTGGGCGGCGTTGAGGCCCTTGCCGCCGGGGGCCACCGGCAGCACCGACGGGATCCGGTCGTAACCGCCGGCCCGGGCGATCTCCTCGACGAGGTCGACATCGTCGGTCAGGTCGGCCCGCCACGTCGGGACAGTGACATCCAGGACCTCGGCCTCAGGGTTGGTGACCTGGCAGCCGACGGCGCCGAGCAGCCGGACGATGTCCGCGCGGCTGTCCTCGGTGCCCAGCCGCCGGTTGGGCAGATCGGCTGCAAGCCTGACGGTGCGGGCCTGCGGGGCGTCCCCGGCGATGGTGACGGCCGGTTCGAGGATGCCGCCGCCGAGTTCGACGAGCAGGTCTGCGCAGCGCTTGGCTGCGACCGGCCCGAGGGCGGGGTCGACGCCGCGTTCGAAGCGGCGGGCGGCCTCGCTCGGCAGCCGGTGTCGGCGGGCGGTGCGGGCGATCGAGATCGGGTCGAAGTGGGCGGCCTCGATGAGGATATTGCGGGTCTCGGGGCCGACTTCGAGCTCGGCCCCGCCCATGACGCCGGCCAGGCCGATGATCCGGTTCTCGCCTGCCACGCCGCCCTCATCGGTGATGAGGAGATCCTCGACATCGAGGGTACGGGTGACATCGTCGAGGGTGGTGAGCTTCTCCCCTGCCTGCGCGCGGCGCACGACGATCTTCTCACCGAGAGCGTCGCGGTCGTAGGCGTGCAGCGGCTGGCCGAGTTCGAGCATGACGTAGTTGGTGACGTCGACGCTCAGGCTGATCGGGCGCATGCCGGCTTCGGTGAGCCGGCGCTGCATCCAATACGGGGTCTGGGCGCTCGGGTCGATGCCGGTGACCTGCAGGGCAGTGAACCGGTCGCAGCCGGGCACGCCGTGGATCGGTGCGTCATCAGCCAGTTCGACCGGGTATCCGTCATCGGTGGGCTCCGGTGCCGGCTGGTCGGCTGGATCAGTGAAGTCCTGGCCTTTGAGCATCGCGAATTCGCGGGCGATGCCGCGCATCGACAGTTGGTATCCGCGGTCGGGGGTGACGTTGACGTCGAGGGTGACTCGGTCGAGGCCGAGCAGTTCCCGTGCGTCGTCACCGGGTTCGCCGGTCAGCCCGAGCCGGGTGAGGACGATGATGCCCTCGTGGTCCTCGCCGAGGCCGAGCTCCTTCGATGAGCAGATCATGCCGTCGGAGATGTGTCCGTAGGTCTTGCGGGCGCTGATGGCGAAACCGCCGGGCAGCACCGCGCCGGGCAGGGCTGCGACGATGAGGTCGCCGGCTTCGAAGTTGTGGGCACCGCAGATGATGCCGCGCGGTTCGTCCTCGCCGACGTCGACCTGGCACCAGTTGACGGTCTTGCCGTTGGAGTGGGTCTCCTTCTCCAGTTCGAGAACCCGGCCGACGACGAGCGGGCCGGTGACCTCGGGGGCGATGAAGTCCTCTTCCTCCAGGCCGATGCTGGCCAGTTCGGCAGCGAGCACCCGCGGGTTGTCGACGACGGAGAGGTCGACGTAGTCGGCGAGCCATTCGAGTGGGACGAGCATCAGGCATTCACTCCAAACCGTGCTGAGAACCGCAGGTCGCCTTCGACCATGTCGTGCATATCGTTGATGCCCTCCTGGAGCATGAGCGTGCGCTCGATGCCCATGCCGAAGGCGAAGCCCTGGTAGACGTCGGGATCGATGCCGGCTGAGCGCAGCACGTTCGGGTGCACCATGCCGCAGCCACCCCATTCGATCCAGCCGGGCCCGCCGACCTTATTGGGGAACCAGAAGTCCATCTCCGCGCTCGGCTCGGTGAACGGGAAGAAGCTCGGCCGCAGGCGGGTACGCGATTCGGGCCCGAACATCGCGCGGGCGAATTCGTCGAGGGTGCCCTTGAGGTGGGCCATCGTGAGGTTCTTGTCGATCGCGATGCCCTCGACCTGGTGGAACACCGGGGTGTGGGTGGCGTCGAGCTCATCAGTGCGGAAGGTCTTGCCCGGGCACACGACGTACAGCGGGGCGCCGCGTTCGAGCAGCGAGCGCGACTGCACCGGGGAGGTGTGGGTGCGCAGCACGAGGCCGGCCTCGGCGGGCTCGACGAAGAAGGTGTCCTGCATCTGGCGGGCCGGGTGGTCGGGGCCGAAATTCAGGGAGTCGAAGTTCAGCCACTCGGATTCGACCTCGGGGCCTTCGGCGACCTCCCAGCCGTGGCCGATGAAGTGGTCGGCGATGCGCTCCTGGATGAGCTGCAGCGGGTGGCGGGCACCGCCTCGGCGGCGGGCCGAGGGCAGGGTGACGTCGATCGCCTCGGCGACGAGCACCTCGGCGTCGCGCTGCTCTTCGAGCGCGGCCAAGCGTGCGTCGTGAGCCTTCTTCACCTGTCCGCGGGACTGGCCGACGAGCTTGCCGGCAGCGGCCTTCTCGGACTTGTCGAGCCTGCCGATCTCCCGGTTCGCCAGCGCCAGCGGCGCTTTGTCGCCCATGTGGGCCAGGCGGGCGGTCTTGAGCTCATCGAGGTTCGAGGCGGAATCGAACGCCGTCAGCGCTGCCTCGACGGCGGCGGCGACGGCGGACTCATCGCGCGGATCGACTGGCGCAGACATCTGCCTTCTTTCTGTTAGCGGACTCTCCATCGCATCCCGCGCATCCTGGCGCAGGAGCAGACCACGAGCCAGTCTAACGAACCGGGCACCGGTGCGTAGCCGCGTCCCACTGGTGTTGCCTGATCGCGCAGGCGTCAGGGATGCAGCGATCCGCCGGTGGCAGCGGAGATTGTGGTTCCGGCTGCCGGCGCCCATGCCGGCTCACAGCAGCTGGCTGCGGGCGGATTCGTAGATGCAGATGCTTGCGGCCGTGGCGAGGTTGAGGCTCTCAGCCCGGCCGTAGAGCGGGATCCGCACAGCCGAATCGCACAGCGCGCGGTCGGATTCGGGCAGGCCGTGGGCTTCGCTGCCGAACACCCACAGGGTCGGGCGGCTGAGGTCGAGGCCGGTGTCCCAGGGCACGTGCAGGTCGTGCGCCGGCGGATGGGCATCAGCGGCGAGCACCTGCTGTCCGCGGGCACGGGCGAGCTCCGTCACCTCTGACAGGCCGACGCCGGTGACGATCGGCAGGTGGAAGATCGATCCGGCAGTCGACCGGACGACCTTGGGATTGAAGGCATCGACGCTGTTGGAGGTGATGATGACGCCGTCAGCGTCGGCGGCATCGGCGACGCGGATGACGGTGCCGGCATTGCCGGGGTCGCGGACCTGGGAGAGCACGACGAGCAGCCGCGCCTGAGAGGTCACCACCGATGTCAGTTCAGCGGTGCGCTGTTCGCCGATGAGCACGACGCCCTGGCTGGCGACGGTGTCGGAGATGAGCGGCAGCAGCTCGTCGGCGATCTGGCGCAGGCGCAGCCGCCGCTGGGCCGCCAGTTCGAGCAGGTCGGGGTGGCGCTCGGCGGACTCGGCGGTCATGAAGGCGTCGACGACCGGCGCATCCTGTGCCAGCGCCTCGCGGACAGCCTGGGGGCCTTCGACGAGGAAGTGGCCGGTCTTGTTCCGCCATGGGCGTTTGAGCAGCTTGCCGGCCTCTTTGATCCGCTTGGACTGTGGGGAGGTGAGCACGGGGCCGGTGAGGCCGGGATGGACGGGCAGATCGGCAGGCTGTGAGGAGCCGGGGCGTGTGGGAGCCATGATTCCACCCTACCTGCAGACAGCACTCAGCCCCAGGGGATTCCCGGGGCTGAGTGGGTGCGGTCTGTCACCGCTGCGGCCGTCGCCCGGCCGTTGAGTTCAGCTGCGTCAGGCTGCCGAGGTCTTGGCGGCGTTGACGTCGGAGGGCAGGGCCTCCTTGGCGACCTTGACGAGCGAGGCGAAGGTCGCTGCGTCGTTGACCGCGAGCTCGGCGAGCATGCGGCGGTCGACCTCGACTCCAGCGGCCTTGAGGCCCTGGATGAAGCGGTTGTAGGTCATGCCGTTGGCGCGGGCACCAGCGTTGATGCGCTGGATCCACAGGCGACGGAAGTCGCCCTTGCGGGCCCGGCGGTCACGGTAGCTGTAGACCAGCGAGTGGATGACCTGTTCTTTGGCCTTGCGGTACAGGCGCGAGCGCTGACCGCGGTAGCCGGACGCACGGTCGAGAATGACCTTGCGCTTCTTCTTGGCGTTGATCGCCCTTTTCACACGTGCCACGTGTACTCCTTATGAAATCGGTGCGCGCACAGCGGTGCGCTCGGGCAGCGAGCCCGGTCTCGTCAGGCCTTGCCCAGAAGCTTGCGAGCCTTGGCTGCGTCGCCGCCGGTCATGACCTGGTCGACGGACAGGCGGCGCTTGCGCCGCGAGGACTTGTGCTCGGCCAGGTGGCGCTTGTTCACGCGCTCACGCATGACCTTGCCGCTGCCGGTGATGCGCATGCGCTTCTTGGCACCGCTGTGGGTCTTCTGCTTCGGCATAGTGCCGTCTCCTTATCGTTCTCTAGCGCAGCCGGGCCCGAGGTGGGGGCTGGCGCTGCACGGTGTGCTTCCCGGCCGTGGGGCCGGCAGGCACCAAACTTACGCGTCGGCCTCGGCGTCGCGCTTCTCTGCCTTGGCCTGTGCTTCGCGCTCGCGGCGGGACTTCACCTCGGCGCTGGCACCCTTGGCTCCGCGGGATGCCTTGCGGGATTCCGCCTTGGCATCTGCCTTGGAGCGCACGGGTGCGATGACCATCACCATGTTGCGGCCGTCCACCCGGGGGGCGGATTCGACCGTGCCGAGATCGGAAACATCCTCAGCCAGCCGGTTGAGCAGTTTGATCCCCATCTCGGGGCGGGACTGCTCACGTCCGCGGAACATGATCATGACCTTGACCTTGTCACCGCCGTTGAGGAAGCGGGAGACATGGCCCTTCTTGGTCTCATAGTCGTGCTCATCGATCTTCAGTCGGAACCGGATCTCCTTGAGAGCCGTGTTGGCCTGGTTCTTCCGGGCCTCGCGTGCCTTCTGCGCCGATTCGTACTTGAACTTGCCGTAGTCCATGAGCTTGACCACAGGCGGCTTGGCCTGGGGCGCAACCTCTACAAGGTCGAGATCGGCTTCGCGGGCGAGGTCGAGCGCCTTGCGGATGGCGACGATTCCGACCTGTTCCCCGTTGGGTCCGACGAGACGGACCTCGGGGACCCGAATCCGATCATTGATACGCGGCTCGCTGATGTGCTCGCTCCTTCTTCAGCAGATGATGATCACAACCGCTGAAAGGGAAAAGGCCCCCTTCAGCGCATGCCAAGGGAGCCCAGACGAACGAACTGCGGGTACGACGCCGCATCGGCCAGCGAAACGCCGACCGTCATTCGAACCCGATCACCAGTGATGATCCAGGTGGGAGCTGAGCTCCACTTTGCACGAAGTCCAGTGTACTACCCGATGCGGCGAAGTGCACATCGGGCTGTGGACACAGCGTGTCACATGAGCGGCTCGCGCGCGTGGGCGTGCCGGTATATCTGTGGGAGGGCTCATGTTGGCCGGCCGGTACCCGTGTGGGAAGCTGGTGGGCATGACCGACGCATCTTCGCATTTCGAGTTCCACCCCGAGTCTGCCCATGAGCAGGCTGCCCGCGACATCGCCGAGGTGCCGGCGCTGGAGATCATCTCCTCTGCCGCACTGCACCTCATGAGTGCTGCGGCGATCAAGTGCGGGCTGAGCGAGGACACCGAGACCCAGAAGGCCGCTGACCTCATCGACCTCGATGAGGCGCGCAAGCTCATCACCTCGCTGGCCGGCCTCGTCACCGCTGCCGCTCCGGAGATCGGCAACCACCATGCTCGCCCGCTGCGCGATGGACTGCGCAGCCTGCAGCTGGCCTTCCGTGAGGCCTCGGCGATTCCCGATGCGCCCGGCCAGGGACCCGGTGAGAAGTTCACCGGCCCGGTCTCCTGAGCTTCAGTCTCCCTGCGTCTCAGCCGAACATCTCTGAGACCCGCAGCACTCCCCCGGCGTCCTCGAACTCCTGCCTGACGGCCTCGGCGAGCGCGTCGTCGAACAGGTAGTCGAGCGCGACTCCGGCCAGCCCGTAGGTGCCGTCGAGCACCCCGGTCTCGGCCGCCTCGGACGCGGCTGCCTGGGCGAACCCGCGGGTGTGCAGGGCGGTCTCAGCATCTGCGATCCGCAGCATCGGGTGGATGCCGGGGACGAGATAGCTGACATTGCCGAAGTCCGTCGACGCCGCCAGGCTGTCGCTCACGACCCCGCGCGGCAGGGGTGCCCGGCCGCGCTCCTGCTGGCGGATCGACCAGCGGCCGGTGAGCGCCTGGTTGGCCCGCACCGGCATGCTCGGCGGGTGCTTGTCCCACCGCACCTCGACCCCGCAGCCGGTCATGAGCGCCGCCCCGCGGGCGATGTCCTCGACTCGCTGGGAGAGATCCATCAGGGTCTCAGGCTCTGCGGAGCGGACATAGATGCTCACACGCGCCGATTCGGTGATGATCGATGGCCGGTCCCCTCCCTCGGGGATCGCAGCGTGCACCCGGTCGATGGGCAGCATCTGCTGCCGCAGGAGCCCGATTCCCTGGTACAGCAGCGAGGCGGCGTCAAGCGCGTTGCGGCCCATGAAGGGCTGGGCGGAGGCGTGGGCAGCGACACCGGTGAATTCGACGTCAAGGAGGCGCCGGCCGATCCACAGCACGTCAGCGGCGTCGTATCCAGCCGGATGCAGCATGATCGCGGCATCGAGGTCCTCGAAGGCCCCCGCCTGAGCCATGTACTCCTTGCCGGTGTGGCCCTCCTCGGCCGGGGTGCCGAGCAGCACAACCTGGCCGGGAAGCTCGTCCTCACGCCCGGCGTAGGCGCGCGCGATGGCGAGGAACGCCCCGACACCGGTGGCGGCGATGACGTTGTGCCCGCAGGCGTGGCCGATATCGGGTAGGGCATCGTATTCGGCGCAGATGCCGATCGTGCGCCGGCCGCTCGGCCCGAAGCGGGCGCACAGGGCGGTGTCGAGGCCGTAGGCACCGCGCTCGACCTCGATGCCGGCGGCCTCGATCTGGGCGGCGATGCGGCCAGCGGAGCGGTGCTCCTCGAAGGCGAGCTCGGCATAGCCGTAGATGTCACCGGCCAGGCTCAGCAGCTGCGGGGCGAGCGCGTCGACGGCCGTACGCACATCAGCAGTCGCCTCGGCCGGGGCGCCGGTGAAGGCGCTGCCCGGCGGGTCGGCGGCAGCGGCACGGGCGGCCATATCGGCCTTGAGCAGGTTGAGGTAGGTGGGGTCGGGGGCCGTCGGCTGGCTGCCGGGTGCGGGGTGCGGGTCGGACATGGGCGGTGCTTCTCCTCTTCGTGCCGCCGGGGTCGGCGGCGGCAGCGGGTCGGGCAGGCGGCTG
>NZ_JALXPM010000039.1:0-26963 GCF_025147615.1 Brevibacterium luteolum
GCGATGGTCGTGGTCTCGGATGGGTCGGCCGTGTCGCCGTCCGCACGCATCCCGCGCTGCCGAGCGCGAACTTCTACACCCTGGCAGCCCCTGAGGAGACCTCGGCTGACCTGCACGATCGCTGCATCGGAGAGGCGATGCGCCGGTTCTCCTCTGAGACCGACAACCGCCTCGTCATCGCCCCGGGCACCGCTGACATCGATGCCGGGCTCTCGACCGCCCGGTCACGGCTCAACCTCGCCAACATCCTCGATGCGGCCCTGGCTGCTGAGGTCTCGACGTTCGTCGTCGGCCCGCCGCCGGCGATCGGGGAGCTGACGAACCGGTCGATCGCCGATCTCAACGCAGGCTTCGCTGATGTCGCCCATCGCCGAGGTGTGCCCTACGTCGACACCTTCACTCCCCTGCGCGGTCATGCTGTGTGGCAGCGGGAGATCGCCTCGTCGTCAACCGGCCTGCCGAGCCAGGAGGGCTACGGGCTGCTGGCCTGGCTCGTCATCCACCGCGGCTGGTTCGACTGGCTCGGTGTGCCCGACGTGCTCGCCGGGCGCTGAACACCTCGCACCGCCCGTCCTGCAGCCTGGACTGTTTTGCCCCGCTGGCACGGGTGTGGAAAAATAGACTGGATTCGAAAGAAGGAGTGAACCGAGATGGCAAGCAAGCGCGCTCGCAAGCGTAAGGATCGCAAGAAGCGTGGGGCCAACCACGGCAAGCGTCCCAACACCTGATCTATTCAGACACTGACGAAGGCGGGGCGGAGACATGATCTCCGCCCCGCCTTTCGCATGCCGTCTCTCAGCCGAACGTGCGGCGCACGTAGGTGCGGCGCTCGACGACGATCCGCGCCCGGATCCGCTCGGCCAGCCCGGCCGGAGCCTGATCCTGGCAGCAGGACCGGCGCACAAGCTCCTTGAGCAGCGCCTCGATGGTGTAGTCGTCCTGGCACTGTGAGCAGTTGGCCAGGTGATCCTTGATGACGTCGATCTCGTCGCGCGTCAGCTCGCCGTCGAGGTAGTTGTAGATCCGCATGAGGCTGATCTGGCGATTCTGCTCGTCACAGCAGCCGGTGTGGCTGATGGGTTCTTCGCTCATGAGGACACCTCCTCGGTCGTCTTCTTCGCAGTCGTGTCCTTCTTCGCCGGCTTCTTCCCGGCAGCGGCCTTGTCGCCGTCCTTCTCAACGCCGAATCCGCGCTCACGGGCGTAGTCGGACAGCATCTCGCGCAGCTGGCGCCGGCCGCGGTGCAGACGCGACATCACGGTGCCGATCGGCGTGTCCATGATCTCGGCGATCTCCTTGTACGGCAGACCTTCGACATCGGCGTAGTACACGACCATCCGGAAGTCGTCCGGCAGCTGCGACAGCGCTTCCTTGATGTCGGAATCCGGCAGGTGATCAAGGGCTTCGAGCTCAGCTGAGCGGCCACCGGATGAGGTGTGGCTGGCCGCGCGTGCGATCTGCCAGTCCTCGATCCCCTCACCGCTGGACTCCTGCGGCTGGCGCTGCTTCTTGCGGTAGGAGTTGATGAAGGTGTTCGTCAGGATCCGGTACAGCCAGGCCTTGAGGTTCGTGCCCTTCTTGTACTGGTGGAAGGCCGCGTAGGCCTTGACATAGGTTTCCTGCACGAGGTCCTCGGCATCAGCCGGGTTGCGCGTCATGCGCAGGGCAGCCGCATACAGCTGGTTGACGTACTCGAGCGCATCGCGCTCAAACCGCGCATGCTGCTCTTCGGGCGTCTCAGTGATCTCGTCAGCCTGGGCGGCATCGAGGTTCTCATCCGGCGGTGAGGACTCGGGTGCGTCTGGAGCAAGAGGTTTCGTCATCACCGTCCATAGTACGCGCTTATGCGTCTGCGCTTCTATGACTGGCATCGCATCGCCCCTTCCTGCCTGGTCGTGCCGACCGTGCACGGTTGATCGTTCATGAGCGACAACGCATCCGGCCCCTCGATCATTCCGTGCCCGAGACGGCGGCAGGGTTCCATTCGTCACGTCGCCTGAGCAGATCCCGGCACCGGTCCCGACCCTGGTGAGACGCCCATCATTCACTCTGATTTCACACCCTTCTCAACAAGCGAATTCGTGTGAGCCGGAATTGCTGATACAGTTGAACTTGTCCAAGGCGGTTCAAGCCCGATGAATTCGGGATATCCGCTTCGGCACATCCGATTTCGTCAAGGATTATGAATCGGTTTGCTGTTGTTCATCTCGGCACCTGCGATTAGCTCGCGGACGTGCCACTGACGATTCGGTTGGCTTATCTCAGTTTCCCCCATTCTCTGCGCGGCACCTTCGCCGCGTTCCTTTGCTGCACACCTGCTCCTGCCCGCACATATGCTGGCAGTTGAGAGGCTCTGACTCGCGGAAGCCGGACAGCATAATTCTCAGTTCATCTCATTTACATGCGCCCAGGCAGAACTCTGCCGTGATGTGCATTTCACAGATTTCCATGTCACTTCAATCGGCATGGAGCAAGCGGTCATGAATATGGCCATATCTACACAAAGAGGAAAAACAATGACTACAGGCAACGTCAAGTGGTTCAACGCTGAAAAGGGCTTCGGTTTCATCGAGCCTTCCGACGGCTCGGCTGACGTGTTCGCGCACTTCAGCGCCATCGAGGGCTCGGGTTACCGCAGCCTCGAGGAGAACCAGACGGTGGAGTACACCTCCGAGAGCACCCCGAAGGGCCCGCAGGCCACCTCGGTGCGCGTCCTCTGAGACTCCTGACATCAGCGGGGCAGCGGTCTGACGACCCTGCCCCGCTGATGCATACCCACCTCCCATCACCGCGCTGACCGCGTTCTGCGGTCACCCCTCCTCCGCCGGCTGCCCTGGGCACTGACGGATCCCCGCATCCACACCCGAAGGAGCCCTGCCCATGCCAGCCGCACAGACACCACCGCCAACCGCCGTCCAGCCGACCCGGACGAGCCGCTATCTGCGGCCTGAGGACTTCCCGCCTGCTGCCCGCACCTACGCCGAGGTCTCCCAGACCATCCGCGCCCACGGACTCCTCGCCCGCACCCCTGTCTTCTACCTGCTGCTCAGTGCTGGCCTCACACTGGCCTTCGCCGGACTGGCAGCAGGGTTCATCCTGCTTGGCGACTCGTGGTTCCAGCTGCTCATCGCCGCCGGCCTTGCCGTCGTCTTCACCCAGGTGGCATTCCTCTCCCACGAGGCCGCCCACCGCCAGATCCTCTCCTCCGGGCCAGCCAACGACCGGCTGGCCCGCCTCCTCGGCTGCGGTGTCGTGGGCATGAGCTACAGCTGGTGGGATTCAAAGCACTCCCGCCACCACGCCAACCCCAACCGGGTCGGCAAAGACCCCGACATCGCCGTCGACACGATCTCCTTCCTGCCCGAAGACGCCGCCCAGGCACGCGGGCTGCGCCGCCTGCTCACCCGCTACCAGGGCTGGGCGTTCTTCCCTCTGCTCACCCTCGAGGGCATCAACCTGCACTTCCAGGGACTCAAGCACCTCAGCAGCCGCGGACCGGTCAAGCAACGCTGGACCGAACTCGGCCTCATCGCCGCCCGCTTCGCCGTCCTGCTCACCGCCATCTTCGCCTTCCTGCCGATCGGCATGGCGTTCGCCTTCCTCGGCGTGCAGCTGGCCGTCTTCGGCGTCTACATGGGCGCCTCGTTCGCCCCCAACCACAAGGGCATGCCGGTCTTCGCCCACGACGCCAAGCGCATCGACTTCTTCACCAAGCAGGTGCGCACCTCCCGCAACATCGCCGGAGGCTGGTGGGCCAGCGCGCTCATGGGCGGACTGAACTACCAGGTCGAACACCACCTCTTCCCCTCCATGCCGCGCCCGCACCTGGCCAAGGCCCGCCTCATCGTCCGCGACGCCTGCCAGCGCTTCGACGTCCCCTACACCGAGACGAGCCTGTGGCGCTCCTACGGGATCGTCATCGCCTACCTCAACCGGGTCGGCCTGGCCGCCCGCGACCCGTTCGACTGCCCGCTCATGAGCCAACTGCGCCGCAGCTGACCCCGGCCGGCCACATCGTCTACACAAGGCACCTTGTCTCACAATCGCCTGCCGGCACGCTCACAGTCCCAGCTGCCGGCAGCCAGCGGCTCATCTGCACGCCGGCGCATGGCATGGGTCTGATCTTCGACTATGCTTGAGCCAGGCTCGACTCATCGACGTCAATCGGAAGGAAGCCACCGTGTCCCTGGTTCGCCTCATCGCCCGTCCTATGCTCGCTTCGGCCTACATCGCCAACGGCGTCTCCCGGATCAAGCATCCGCAGGCCGCAACCGATTCGATCACCCCGGTCATCAACGCCGTGAAGAAGCAGGTTGACATCCCGATCGACGCTGAGCTCGCCGCTCGCGCCACCGGTGTCGCCCAGGTCGCCGCCGGTTCGCTGCTGGCGATCGGTAAGTTCCCGCGCTTCTCCGCCACGGTCCTCGTCGGCACCTACCTCATCGACGTCATCGGTGAGCAGCTGCTGACTCCGAAGGAGGAGCGTTCGCAGGTCTCGCTGCTGACGAAGACCTCGATGATCGGCGGCGCGCTCATCGCCAGCGTCGACACCGCCGGTAAGCCGGGCCTGGCCTGGCGCGTCCAGCACGCGGCGCAGGACCTGCGCAAGAACGTCGAGAAGACCTCCGCCAAGGCGATGGACGCCGTCAACTTCGGCTGAACTCGATGACCCAGCGCGACGTCTCGCTGTGGCCCGCCCCGCGTGCAACCGCACCGGTGCGGGCCACAGTCGCAGTACCCGGTTCCAAGTCCCTGACCAACCGCTACATCGCCTTAGCCGCGGTCGCAGCCGAGCCCTCGACGATCATCAACCCGCTCATCAGCCGTGATACCGAGCTCATGTTCGCAGCGATCACCGCACTCGGCGCTGAGGTCGACCGCTCAACCGACGGCCAGGTGACGATCACCCCGCTGCCGACCGCCGCCTCGGGCGCGGACGCCGCCACCGTCGACTGCGGGCTGGCCGGCACCGTCATGCGCTTCATCCCGCCGCTGGCCGCTGCCACCGGCCGCAGCGTGCGCATCGACGGCGACGCACAGGCCTACGTGCGGCCGATGGACACGATGATCGGCGCGCTGCGCGACCTCGGCGTCGAGATCACCGCCGGTGCGACTTCGCTGCCCTTCGACCTGCACTCCCCCGGCGGCGTGGCCGGCGGGCGGATCGAGATCGACGCCTCGGCCTCCAGCCAGTTCGTCTCCGGGCTGCTGCTGGCCGGCTGCCTGTTCGACGACGGGCTCACCCTCGTCCAAACCGGCGACGCTGTGCCCTCGCGCCCGCACATCGAGATGACCCTAGAGACGATGCGCCTGGCCGGCATCGACGCCTCCGCCACCGGTGAGCACGAGTGGACGGTCGCTCCTGGCCGGCCGCGCGGATTCACCGTCACCGTCGAGCCGGACCTGTCGAACGCCGCGACCTTCCTCGCCGCTGCGATCGTCACCGGCGGGCAGGTGTGCGTGCCGCACTGGCCTGCCGAGACGACGCAGGCCGGTGATGCCTTCCGCGGCCTGGCTGAGAGCTTCGGCGCCCAGGTCGAGTTGACTGACGGCACCCTGTGCGTCACCGGGCCCGAGGGGGTGGCCCCGATCGACGTCGATCTCTCGGCTGTCGGCGAGCTCACCCCCGTCACCGCCGCTGTCGCTGCGTGTGCTGACGGTGAGAGCCGGCTGCGCGGCATCGGGCATCTGCGCGGACACGAAACCGACCGGCTGGCCGCTCTCGCCGCCGAACTCGGCAGGCTGGGTGGGAAGGTGACCGAACATGCTGATGCCCTCACGATCCACGCCCCGGCACGGTCCGGTGGGCAGTTCGAGACGTATCACGATCACCGGATGGTGATGGCCGCAGCGGTGCTCGGCCTGTGCGTCGACGGCGTCGAGGTCATCGACGCCGGCACGGTGGCCAAGACGATGCCTGACTTCACGCAGCTGTGGTCGGGCATGCTGGCAGGCGAGCGCTGAACATGGGCAGACGGTACGACAACTTCACCGAAGACGACTACCGGCCCAGGCCCAACCGCAAAGGTTCCCGGCCGCGGACCAAGGAGCGCCCGGACTATTCGGATGCCCCGACGGCGATGGTCACGGCCGTCGACCGCGGCCGCTACCGCGTCGTCGTCCACGACGATGACGGGCAGGCGCCAGTCGACGGGCCGATCGTCACCTGCGTGCGCTCGTCGCGTCTGCGCCGCCGCTCCATCGTCCCCGGCGACCGGGTCCGGGTGGTCGGCGACACCTCGGGTGCGGATGGCACGATGGCCCGCATCGTCGAGATCCTCGACCGGCAGACGCTGCTGCGCCGCAGCGCTGATGACACCGACCCGACCGAGCGGGTGCTCGTGGCCAACGCCGACCAGCTCGTCATCGTCACCGCCGCAGCCGACCCCGAACCCTCGTGGGGGCTCATCGACCGGGCGCTCGTCGCCGCCTTCGACGCCGATATGGAACCGCTCATCGCGGTCACCAAGCTCGATCTGGCGCCGATCGATGCGATCCGCGACTACTATGCCGCTGCCGGCGTGCGGGTCGTCGCCTGCGGTTTCGACGCCTCCGGCCGGCCGCAGGTCGGGCAGCTGCTGCCTCAGCTGACCCGGCGGCTGTCTGTGCTCGTCGGGCATTCCGGGGTGGGCAAGTCGACGCTGATGAACGAGATCATCCCGGCAGCCGACCGGGCGATCGGCGACGTCAACGCCGTCACCGGACGCGGACGCCACACCTCGTCCTCGGCGCTGTGCCTGCCGCTGCCGGACTCCGGCTGGCTCATCGACACACCCGGAGTGCGCAGCTTTGGGCTCGCCCACGTCGACATCGACAGCGTGCTCACCGCCTTCGACGAGCTCGTCGAGGCCACCGCTGCCTGCCCGCGCGGATGCACACACCTCGACGACGCCCCGGACTGCGCCCTCGATGCGTGGGTCGCCGAGGGCAAGGCCGGGGAAGCCGGGCCGCAGCGGCTTGCCTCCCTGCGCCGGCTGCTCAGCGGGCTGCAGCCGCTCGTCAGATGACGCGCGGCTGCTCACTCCGGCGGCTCCCACATGTCGACCACACCGCAGGCACACCCAACGGCACCGCTACAGTGTCACCATGGACGATCTCGCAATCGCACTGAGCCTGGCCGATGAGGCCGACGCCATCAGCCTCCCGCGCTTCCGGTCGCATGACTTCCACGTCTCGACGAAGCCGGACCTGACCCCGGTCACCGATGCCGATCAAGCTGTCGAGCAGATGCTGCGCACCGAGATCGCCGAGCACCGGCCGGACGATTCGTTCTACGGGGAGGAGTTCGGCAGCCGCGGGCAGGCATCGCGGCGCTGGATCGTCGACCCGATCGACGGGACGAAGAACTTCGTGCGCGGAGTGCCCGTCTACGCCACCCTCATCGCCCTCTACGACGGCAAGACACCCCTCGTCGGCGTCGTCAGCGCACCGGCCCTCGGGATGCGCTGGCATGCCGCCGCCTGTCACGGCGCCTACCGCACACTGGCTGCTGGTCTCGGCGGCGGCGAGCCTGAGCGCCTGCAGGTCTCGAGGGTGAGCGATCTCGCCGATGCGTCTCTGTCGTACTCCTCGCTGACCGGATGGGCCTCCCACCGGGACCGCGAGAAGTTCATCGCGCTGACCGACCAGGTGTGGCGCACCCGGGCCTACGGCGACTTCTGGTCGTACATGATGGTCGCCGAAGGCACCGTCGACGTCGCCTGCGAACCGGAGCTCGAACTCTACGATATGGCCGCGCTCGTGCCGATCGTCACCGAAGCCGGCGGCTCCTTCACCGATCTCGGCGGCCAGCCTGGGCCCTTCGGCGCCAACGGCCTGGCCACCAACGGACTACTGCACACGGAGGTTCTCACCCATGTCTGATGGCACCCAGTCCGGCAGCTGCGGTGCTGCCCACCCCGACCTGTATGCGGCCCCGACGTGGCACCAGATAGCCACCGCGGCTGGGCTGGTGAATGCCGACGGGTCGATAGGCGAGACGATCTTCGGGCAGATGACCACCCTGGCCGGGCAGCACGATGCGGTCAACCTCGGGCAGGGATCACCGGGAGACCCGACGCCGGACTTCCTCATCGACGCCGCGACCGAGGCGATGCGCGCCGGAGTCAACCAGTACGCCCCCGGCCAGGGCCACCGTGTGCTCATCGACGCCGTGGCCGAGCAGCGCCGCCGCTGCTACGGACAGGACGTCTCGGCTGACGAGGTGCTCATCACCATCGGCGCAACCGAGGGACTCAGCGCCGCGATCGTCGCCCTCGTCCCCCGCGGCGGCGAGGTCATCGTCTTCGAGCCCTTCTACGACTCCTACGCTGCCGCCACCGCACTGGCCGGCGGAAAGCTGCGCACCATCGGGCTCATCGAGGACGGCGAGGGCGGCTTCACCCCTGACTGGGAGGCCTTCGAACGCACCATCGGCCCGCAGACGGCAGCGATCATCGTCAACACCCCGCACAACCCGACCGGGCTCGTGTTCACCGCTGAGATGCTCACCCGCATCTACGAGGCCGCAGTGGACAACGACGCCTGGGTCTTCACCGACGAAGTGTACGAGTACCTCGTCTTCGGCGAGCGCACGCACGTGGCGCTGGCCAGCATCGTCGACGATCCCTCCCGGGTGGTGTCGATCTCATCAGCTGGCAAGAGCTTCAACATCACCGGCTGGAAGATCGGCTGGACGGTCGCGGCACCTGAGGTGCGTGAGGCGATCCAGGCGGTCAAGCAGTACTTCTGCTTCACCGGCGGGGCACCCTTCCAGCCGGCGGTCGCTGCAGCCCTGAACGAACATGAGGACTTCGCCCACCGCTCAGCACAGAGTCTTGCTGCCCGTTCGGAGATCCTCGTGCCGGCATTCGAGCAGCTGCCCGGTGTACGGGTCTCCCAGCCGCAGGGCGGTTACTTCACACTCGTCGACTTCGCCGGTACCACCGATGAGGACGCCTATGCCCTCAACGAACGGCTGACCCGCGAGTTCGGCTTCACCGGGATCCCTGGACCCTCGCTGTGCGCAGCCGGCACCCCGGCCCGTGAGACTTTCGCCCAGACGATCCGCTACTCCTTCTGCAAGAGCAAAGAGGAGACCGCTGAGGCCGCACGCCGTGTGCGGTCAGCAGCCGAGAAGCTCAGCTGATCGCCCCGGGCTGGCAGGCGCGTGCGGCGACGAAGGCCTTGACGGCGACCGAGCCGAGGACGAGTGCGAAGGCCGGCCAGACGACGCTGGACTGGACGAGGAAGCCGAAGACGAGCGGACCGGTGGCCGCCAGACAGTAGCCGAGCCCCTGGACGAATCCGGACAGGGCCGCGGCAGACTCCGCACTTGAGGAGCGCAGGCTGATGAGGGTCAACGCCAGTGGGAAGGTCGAGATGCCCAGACCCAGCAGCACCGTCCACAGCACTGGTGCGGCAGCCGGTGCCAGCCACAGCCCGAGGTAGCCGGCGGCCAGGCAGGCGGAGAAGCCCAGCACCACAGCCACCGGGCTGCGCACCCGTTCGGCGAACATCGGCAGCACCAGACCGAGGAGGAACGGGATCGCGGTGACCAGTGAGAGCATCGCCCCGCCGAAGCTCTCCGACAGCCCTGCACCGACGAACAGCATCGGCAGCCAGGTGAAGAGGATGAAGTTGTTGAATGAGGTGATGCCAGTCATGAGCATGAGCGCCCACGCCCGGCCGCTGCGGAAGAGCTCCAGGTAGCGGCCAGACGAAACCACAGCCGTGCTCGGCGTGGTTTCCGGGGTGACGCGCCGGATCCACAGCAGCAGCCAGATCGCGGCGGGGATGGCGGCGGCGAGTGACCAGACGGCCAGCGAGCCGCGCCAGCCGAGGCCCTGCGCGAGCGGAACGGCCAGCACCGGCGGAATGAACGTGCCGAACTGCAGGGCTGCGACGTGGATGGTGGAGAACAGACCGATCCGGGTGGGGAAGAATCCCTTCACCAGCGGCGGGATGACGACGTTGCCGATGCCCATGCCGATGAGCGCGAACGCCGTGAGCAGCAGGAAGACGACCGGTGAACCGGTGACGCTGCGAATCGCCAGGCCGACGGTGATGATGATCATCGCCAGGCTGATGACGCTCACAGCACCCCAGCGGATCGTCAGGCGTGGGGTGAGGAATCCTGCGATGCCGAAGATGAGCGGAGGCAGCATGCCGATGAAGGCGAGGAATGCGGCCGTGATGCCCAGCGGCTGTGCCATCGTGTCGAGCAGCGGCGAGAGCCCGGTGACTCCGGGCCGCAGGTTGAAACCGGCGGCGACGATGCCGATGACGACGAGAACGTAGGCGACGGAGGATTTCACCACGTCATTCTTGCATCCACCCGACGACGGCGTGCAATCGGATCACCATGGCTGTTGATGCGTACAGCGCTCCACGTGATGTCCGTCTCCTGCCTGACGGTCGAAGCACGACACCGCTGACCACTGCAGCCGATCATTTTCTGAGTGAACAGAAAGCCCGCTGACCTGGCATTTCTGCTGGTCAGCGGGCCTTTTCTCGTGGCGGGGGGAGGATTTGAACCTCCGACCTCCGGGTTATGAGCCCGGCGAGCTACCGAACTGCTCCACCCCGCGGCGCACGTTCCACTATACGGCAGTCCTGACGTGCGTCCAAATCCCTGATGGTGATGTTGTTAACACTGCCTGAATCGCCGAGGCGGCGGTCACCGCAGTGGTGACCGCCGCCTCGGGCGTGGGGCCGGCAGGTTCAGTTGCCGCCGTCGGTGGCAGCGTCACCGGGTTCGGTTTCGCTGTCAGCCGGCTTGGCCTCGTTCTCTGCCTTCATCGCCTCATCGAGGGCCTCGCGCAGACGCTGCTGCGCTTCGCCGTAGGAGGCGAAGTCCCCGTCCTGCAGGGCCTTGTCCGAGTCCTCCATAGCCCGCTTGGCCTTGTCGAGGGCGTTGGCGAGAGCCTGGTCAGCAGTCTCCCCCGGCTGGGTGCCGCCAGTAGCGCCTTCCTCATCCTCCTCAGGCTCCTGACCGGCGTCACCGGCCTGGACACCGGAGTCACCGCCGAACACCTGGTCAAGGGCGGCATCGAGAGTCGGGGCGAAGCCGATCTGCTCACCGAAGGCCACAAGCACACGCTGCAGCACCGGGTAGGAGGTCTCACCGGCCGAGCGGACGTAGACCGGCTGGATGTACAGCAGGCCGCCGGCCACCGGCAGGGTCAGCAGGTTGCCGTTCTGCACCTGCGACTCACCCTGGCGCAGCAGGTTGAGGCTCGACTGGATCTCAGGCTCGGTGTTGAAGTTGTTCTGCGCCTGGCCCGGGCCGGGGAACGTCGTGTTGCGCGGCAGCTGCAGCAGGCGCAGCCGGCCGTAGTCCTCGCTCTTCGTGCCAGTCTCCTCACCGGCATCGGCGTTAGCCGCCAGGAAGCCGGTGAGGTTGTTGCGCGTCTGTCCCTGCGCCTGTCGCGGGATGAACGACGAGGTCAGCGAGAACGACGGCTTCTCCTGGCCGGGCATGCGCAGCGTCAGGTAGAACGGCGGCTGCAGGAGGTTGCGCTCCTGGTTGACCGTCGGGTCCGTCGGCAGCGTCCAGAAGTCCTGGCCGGTGTAGAAGGAGTTCGCGTCGTCGACGTGGTAGCGGGTGAGCAGCTGGCGCTGCACCTTGAACAGGTCCTCGGGGTAGCGCACGTGCGCCATGAGGTCTGCGCTCATCTCATCGGTTGACTTGAACAGGCCCGGGAAGATCTTCATCCAGGTTTTGAGCACCGGGTCGTCGTCTTCCCATTCGTAGAGGTCGACTTCGCCGTCATAGGCGTCGACGGTGACCTTGACCGAGTTGCGGATGTAGTTCACCTGCTGCGGCGGCAGCGCCTGCTGGCTGCCGCTGCGCTCAGTGTTCGAGTCCTGGGTGGCGTCCTGCAGCACCTGCGGGGTCGAGTACGGGTAGTGCGGGCTCGTCGTGTACGCATCGACGATCCACTTGATGCGCCCGTCGATGACCGCCGGGTAGGGGTCACCGTCGACTTCGAGGAACGGGGCGACGCGCTTGATGCGCTCACGCGGGGTGCGCTCGTACAGGATCTGGGATTCGTCGTTGACCGCATCGGAGAGCACGATCTGCTCGTCCTGGAACTTCACGGCGTAGACGAGGCGGTTGAAGAAGTTGCCGACAGACGGCCCTCCCTCACCGGAGAACGTGTTGTACACCTGTGCTTCGCCGTCGTCGCCGTCGGCCGGGTAGTCGATCTCGCGCGGGTCAGCACCGTCGGGTGCGCCGACGATCGAGTACAGCGGTGAGCGCTCACCGAAGTAGATGCGCGGCTCGTACTCGCCGAGCTCACCGGTCGGCGGGATGTTGGCTTCGAGGAAGGACGGCTGACCGTCATTGCCCTGGCGGTTGCCGTAGGCGGCGACGACACCGAAGCCGTGGGTGTAGACGACGGCCTGGTTGAGCCAGGAGGAATCCGACTGCGAATCCGGGTTGAGCTCACGCAGCGCGATGACGGTGTCCTGCATTTCGCCGTCGATGCGGTAGCGGTCGACGTCGAGCTGTTCGGGGAAGCTGTAGAACGGACGCTGCTGCTGCAGCTGGCGGAACGTATCGGACACAAGGTTCGGGTCGAGCAGACGCACCGAGGCGGCGGTTTCGGCATCGGCGCGCAGCGCGCCGGGCTCCCCTTCGGTGGTCGGCGAGTACGGGATCACGTCGACGTCCTTGATGCCGTAGGCGTAGCGGGTGGCATCGAGGTTGCGCTGGATGAACTCGCGCTCCAGTGACTGCTCCGACGGCGAGACCTGGAACTGCTGCACGGCAGCCGGGAGGCCGATGACCGACACAGCACCGAGGACGAGCAGCATGATGACCGAGACGATCGAGAGCTTCCACATGCTGCGGAAGGCGTTGGCGAGGAACAGCAGCGCGACGACGAGGGCGGCCAGGGCGATGATGAGCATCGCCGGCAGCGTGATGTTGCTCGTCGTGTAGGTGGCGCCGGTGACGATGCCGCTGGTGTTGGTCAGCGATTCGTAGCGCAGCACGAACAGGCGGGCGGCCTGCAGCAGGATGAGCACGCCGGCAGTCACCGCGATCTGCACCTGAGCGGCACGGGTCATGTCGAGGCCGCGCTGCTCACCGGGACGCAGTCCCCCGAAGAGGTAGTGGGCGACCAGCGAGCCGATGAAGGCCAGCAGGGCGACCATGCCGAGGTAGTCGACGAGGAGGCGGATGACCGGCAGCTGGAAGACGAAGAAGGACACGTCGTGGCCGAACTCCGGATCTTTGATCCCGAACGGGGTGGAGTGCAGGAACATCTGCACCTGCTGCCAGGAGGCCGACAGGGCGATGCCGCCAAGCACACCGACGACGAGCGAGGCGACGATGGTCACGACTGCGCGCAGCGGCTCGATGGCCTCGCGGTAGCGGTCGAGGTTCTCCTGCTGCGGTGTCGTCGGCGCATAGACCGGGCGCTTGCGGTGAGCCAGGTTCAGGCACAGCCACAGCGGTGCGGCCATGAGCAGCACACCGATGACGAACAGGATGATCTTCGTCACCCATTCGGTGGTGAAGACCTGCAGGAAGCCGAGCTGATCGAACCACAGGATGTCGGTGTAGACCTGCGCGAACACGACGAACAAGCCCAGCACCACGGCCACGCCGATGAGCGTGAGGACCAGCGGCGAGACCTTCGTCGACCGCCCTTGCGGCCGACCGGGTGAACCGGGCTTACGGGGTTGACCGGCGGAAAACGTCACTCGTTCCCTTTCGTCGAAGCGGTGTCATCGCGCGCCCTGCTGGGCGTCGCACTGCGGAAGGCTGTCGGTGTTTCCTGCGGCGATGTCCTCGACCGCAGCGTGGGCATCGGACAGCGTGTCGATGCGGACCACATGGAGATCTGTAGAGGCGGCGGCGTCGACCACCTCGGCGCAGTTCTTCGCCGGTGACAGGAAGTACTCAGCACCCGCGTCCGAGGCGGCGCTGACCTTCTGCCGGGCCCCGCCGATCGGGGTGACGGTCCCGGCGGCATCGATGGCGCCGGTGCCTGCGATCGGCTTGCCGCCGGTGAGGTTGCCCGGGGTGAGCTCGTCGATGATCGTCAGCGCGAAGATCATGCCGGCTGAGGGCCCGCCGATGTCCTTGACGTTGTAGGTGACCTCGAACGGGAAGTCGAAGCGCTGCTGCATCGAGATGCCGATCATCTTCCTGCCGTGCACCGGCTGGGGCTCCAGATCGACGGACAGCTCTTCGTCGCCGCGCTTGAGGCCCAGCTGCACGCTGCCCTCGGATTCGGTCACCGCCGAGGCGACGGCAGTCGCAGCGTCGGGATCGCCGCCGAGTCCGGTGCCGTTAATCGAGGTGATCTCGTCTCCAGGCTGGACCTGGCCGTCTGCTGGGGAGCCGGCGACCACCTCGGCGACGGTGGTGACAGAGGAGTAGTCGATGCCGAGCTCGCCGAGCGCAGCGGCGGTGGCGGTGTCCTGTGAGGAGGCCATCTGGGCGGTGTTCTGGCCGGTGACGTCCTCGCGGGTGGTCGTCAGCGGATAGTAGGACTCATTGGGCACGACGGTGTCGGTCCCCTTGATGACCGAGCGCAGTGCTTCGGAGGCGTAGACGTTGTTGCCCGGGCCGCCGGCGACGGCGACGGTGAGCATGTCGAGCTGGCCTTCGGCCTCATAGGTTTCGGTGCCGCTGATCGTGATGAGATCTTTACCGTCGACCGGTTCGAGGGTGTTGACCACTGGGCCGGGCATCTGCAGCAGGTAGGGCACGGGGATGAGCGCGCAGGCGAGGACGAGGCCGTAGGTGATGATCCCGGAGAAGATCCCGCCGGAGCGGGCGCGGGGCTTGCGGGCCGGCTTCTCTGCCGGGGCCGCGGCGGCATCAGCGCTGGTCGCGGGGGTCTGCGGCGCGCCGACGGGGGCGGGCTCAGGCGCGTGACCCGAACCGGCTCCGACGTTGTTCGTCACGTGGTTCAACCCTTTCGATACGCACCAGTGAACAGACCTGATCCAGTCTAGACGAGGCACCGGATGGGAACCACTCAGGAATCGGCTGTCCGCAGGCTGTGAGCACGGCGGTCGGTGCGCATTTCGCCGAGGACGAAACCACCGCCTCGGGACCGGTGGTTCGGAACATTTGACCAGCTTCTCCGGTTAGCCTGACATGACTACCACCGCCCGCACCGAACCAGGGGGTCCGCATGACCGATAAGAACGACAACGAACAGCAGCCTGACGAGAACAATCCCTTCGGCAACATGTTCGGCATGTTCTTCGGACCCGGCGGCGGTGCAGGCTTCGGCGGCCCCGGCGGAGGATCCGGCGGCCAGCAGGGCATGCCCGGCGGGTTCCCGTTCGATCCGGCGATGCTCGGCGGGATCATGCAGCAGCTGCAGGAAATGATGAGCGGTGCCGGCGCCCAGAAGGCTGCGCTCAAGGCAGCTGAGGACAAGGTGCCGACTCCCGACCCGGATGTCAGTGAGGAGACTGTCGCAGCCAGCCGGGATGCGTTCCGTGTCGCTGAGCTGTGGCTGGCGAAGGTCACCGATCAGCCGGCCGGGATCGGAGACGCGCAGACGCTGACCCGCAGGGAATGGGTGCACCAGTCGCTGCCGGGCTGGGAGAAGTTCCTCGCTCCGGTGCAGACGAATATGACGCAGGCGCTGACGAGCACGATCGCTGAGCAGGCGCCTGAGGAGCTCAAGCCGATGCTCGCCGGTGCCTCGCAGATGTTCGCTTCGATGAGCAGCTCGATGTTCGGCGTGCAGCTCGGCGAGGCGCTCGGCGGTCTCTCCGGTGAGGTGCTCACCTCGTCGGATATCGGCCTGCCGCTGGTCGCCGGTGACAAGCCGGCGCTGGTGAACGCGAACATCGTCGGAGCCGCAGCCGAGCTCGACATCGACCCGAAGGAGCTGCGCATCTACCTGGCAGTGCGTGAGCTTGCCCACCTGTGGCTGTTCACGCGCGCCCCGTGGCTGGCTGGTCACGTCGAGACGGCGCTGGCGAAGTACGCCTCGGGCATCGAAGTCGATATGGGCCGCATCGAGGGGCTGGCCGGGCAGATCGACCCGAGCAACCTGGAGCAGGTCAGCCAGGAGGTCCGCGAGGGCCTCTTCAACCCGCAGCAGACCCCGCAGCAAGCTGAGGCGCTCGAGCAGGTGCAGAACCTGCTGTCGGTCATCGCCGGCTGGGCTGATGTCGTCACCTACTCCGCCTGCGAGGCGCTGAGCGGCCGCGATGCGATCCGCGAAGCACTGCATCGCCGGCTGGCCACCCAGAGCTCTGCCGATCGCCGGTTCGCTGAACTCGTCGGTCTCGAACTGGTGCCCGCCCGGCTGCGCGATGCCGTCGCACTGTTCGCTTACCTGGAGCAGTCGGAGGGTGCTGAGGCACGCGACCAGATCTTCACCCACCCGGATCTGCTGCCCACGGCCAAGGATCTCGATGATCCGCTCGGCTACCGGGAGCGCCGCCAGGAAGCCTGGTCGAGTGAGACCGAGATCGATGAGGCGCTCGAGAAGATCCTGAGCGAAGGCTCGGCTGAGAAGCCAGCCGCTGACGATGCTGACAGCAGTGACGACGCTGGCGATAACGGTGACAGCGGAACCGCCGGTGGCACCGATGCGGATGATGAGCGCTGATCGCACACTGAACGACTTCGCTGCCGAGCTGCGCAGCGCCGGACAGGCCCCGCAGGCCGAGTTTCTGCTCACTGCGGGGCCTGCCGCGTTGTCGAAGACTGCGGATCCGGATCACTTCACCGCCAGCTGCGTCGTCTTCGACCTCGCCGCCGATGATCGGCGGGTGCTTCTGCAGCGGCACCGCAAGACCGGCAAGTGGATGCAGTTCGGTGGTCACGTCGAGGCAGCCGATGCCTCGTTTGCTGCCGCAGCCGCACGCGAGCTGACCGAGGAGGCAGGTCTGCGCTCGTGGCGCTGGTTCTCCCCCGTGCCGGTATCGGTGACGTCGTATGCGCTCTCGGCCCAGCACGGCCGGTGTGCCTGTCACCGGGATGTGCTCTTCGCTGCAGATGTTTCCGAGCGCGAGGCTGTCAGCGTCTCGGTGGAGTCCCACGCGCTCGGCTGGTTCAGCCTCGATACGCTGCCGGATCAGATCATGCCCGACCTGACCGACCGGCTGCCGACGCTGTGGGATGCCGCTTGCCGACTCGCAGAGCGCTGAGACACAGCCTGGTCAGATGGTGTGCCGGGCGGCGCCTTCTCCGTAGCTGAATCCCGACAGGAAGATGTCGGCGTCCTTGGTGCGCTCATAGCGGTCAGCCAGTGCGTGGAAGGCCGGTGAGTGGTTGGGTTCGCGCAGGTGCGCAAGTTCGTGGACGAGCACCGCGTCAAGAACCCAGGCAGGCACCTCGCGCAGGCGGTTGGAGATTCGGATCTGGCCGGTGGCCGACGTCGTCGATCCGAAGCGGGTGCGCTGATTGGACACCCACCGCACCGAGGTCGGGGCGATCCCATCGTCGAACAGGCGCGCATTCAGCTCAGCCGCGCGGGCTTCCAAGTCCTCGTCCCCTGGCGCTGGCACGGCAGCCCTGCGCTCTAAGCGCTCGATGAGCCGGGCGATTGAGGAGATGTTGCGCTCCAGGTCGAATCGGGCAGGCACGGCCAGCTGATAGCCGACGGGAGTCTTCGTCGCCGAGATCGTTTTGCGGCGTCTGGCTGAGCGCTTGAGGGTGATGGTGCCGTCACCGATCCCTGCCCGCACATCTGAGGCGTCCACGTTCTCTCCCCTCTTCCTCACACGGCTCTGCTGCCACTGGAGACATCCTCGCATGCCGCGCGGACATCACCACGGTGGCCGGGGCTCATCGACGGCGGCACGAGGGTGACGAGCACCACCCAGACCATGACCAACTGCCACAGTCGGCAGAGAATTCCAAGCCGCAACGCCGCAGTCATGAGCGTGGGAAAAATTTCTTGAGATTTCTTTGTGTCCACACCTCACCCTGGGGGTGATTCCTCATGTCAATCGGGACTTCTCGGCGTTTTGCCACACCTGAATCCGATGCACAATGCACACCGTTATCCACACAATCGACGTCAGTTCCCCGGCGTTTTCCACACACCGTGCACAGGGGGTGCTCGGCAGTCTGTTGACGTAGGCGCGGCAGGCGACATAGTTTGAGGAGTCAGACCCTCGGAAAACCCGAGATTCGTGGGCTGGGGGAAGGTTCACGAAACTCGCGAGCGGCTGAGGGCTTCGACCGGGCGAACAGCTCTGACGGCGTGCATTCCACGCCCCATGTCATGAGTGCGTTCGCCCGGTCTCATTTCTGTCTGGGCCCGTTTCTGCACAGAGTTTTCCACAATTGGCTCATCACCCTGTCGCTCCGTGCGTGCGTGAGCCTACGATGCCGATGAACAAGGGGGTTCACGGCATGAGATATCAGCTTTACCGATCGGTACCGGTTGTCTGGCGCAGCTCACGATGCATCCAATTCGGCGTCGACTCTCCCGTGCTCATCGACGGGCTCACCGCAGCCGACACCGAACTCATCAATGCGATCCGGATGGGCATCAGCGCCCGTGACTTCGACGCCCGTGCCGCGCATCTCGATGTCAGCCCGGCTCGTGCTGCCTCACTGCTGTCCCTCTTGACCGAAGCCGGTGTGCTCATGCCTGTCGAGCGCACCGCGTATCAGGCTAGCAGCACCACGCACGTCGATGCCTATGCCGCTCGGATCCGGGAGGAGCCCAGCTGCATCACCGGAAGGCTCACACGGCCCAGCGTGCTCGTCCTCGGGCCGCTGCGACGTGGGCTGCAGGCCCTGCTCGTCGCCGCCGGGATGCGCGCTGACATCATCGACCGGGCAGAGGATGCGCTGACGGCTGCTCAACCGCTCGTCGTGCTGACCGGTGCCTGGGTCGACGACGCGGTCGGTGCGGGGTTCCTCCATGAGCACGGGATCGACCACTGCCACCTGACCGTCGGGCAGGATCAGGCCCGTCTGTCCCATGTGATCCGGGCCCAGGACACTCCCTGCACCCGCTGTGCGATCGGCTTCCGCTGCGATGACGACGCCGACTGGTTCGGCAGCTGGCAGGCGCTCTGGCAGCAGGCTCCCTCCGCGTCGCTGCTCGATCCGGTGCTGTGCGCACTGGCGTATGCGCATCAGGCTGAGCGCGTCCGCGAGCACATTCTCCATCCCGGTCGTGTCGCCTATGATCTCGTCATCTCCCCCAGCGGCGAGGTCGTCATCGAGACACCGGAGTTCCATTCCAGCTGTTCCTGCCGGGCAACCGTCCCGCAGGATCTGAGCCACGTGTGATCAGGAGTTGCTGTTGCTGCGCTGCTGGCGGACGATCTCGATGATCGCCTCACCGAACTGTTCCTGTTTGACCGGACCAATGCCCGGCACGCGGGCGAGCTCTTCCCGGTTCTGGGGTGCGACCTCGGCGACCATGTTGAGCGTTGCGTTCGTCAGCACCATGTAGGTAGGGATCTGGTTGTCCTCTGAGGCCTGTTTGCGCCAGTCCTTGAGCGCTTCGAGCAGCTGCGGGTCGATGACTCCTGGGCAGTCGCCGCAGCGCCCGATGCGGCGTTCGACGACGTTGACGAGGACCTTCTGGCACTTCTGGCAGTGCACTGTCTCTCCCCCGCGGGCCGTTCCGGCGGCCCGGCTGCGCCGCGCCTGCGGGACCTGGCGCGGCTGGTCTCCGCGCAGCTCGGCCAGGAAGCGTGATGGGCGCCGCGATCCAGCGCGGCCAGCGTGCCGGGCTTTCGACCAGCTGAGCCGCAGCTGCTTGCGTGCACGGGTGACCGCGACGTAGAGCAGGCGGCGTTCCTCGGCGATTTCGGCCGGCTCGCTGGCGTAGCTGATGGGCATGAGCCCTTCGCTTAAGCCCACGACGTGGACGCTGTCCCATTCCAGGCCCTTGGCCGCGTGCACAGAAGCCAATGTGACGCCGTTGATCGGCGGGGCGAACTGGTGCTCCTGCCGGTCGGCGAGCTCGGCGACGAACTTCTCCAAGGGCACCGGGACCTCGCTGTCGGCCTGCATCGCCTCGGCAAGGTCGACGATGGCAGCCAGCGATTCCCACTTCTCGCGCGCGGCGCCCACCCGCGATTCGCCGGTGGCAGTCCAGCCGGTGTTCTCCAGCACCTCGCGGACGACCTCGGGCAGCGGTTCCACGCCGTGGGTGCGGGTGGCGGCGGTGAGCATGACGAGGGCCTGCTTGACCTCGGGGCGGGCGAAGAACCGCTCCCCGCCGCGCAGCACGTAGGTGATGCCGCGGGCGGCGAGCGCCTCTTCGTATGCCTGGCTCTGGCCGTTGGTGCGGAACAGCACGGCGATGTCCTGGGCGGCGCGGCCGGCGGCGAGTTCTGCGGCGATGGCGTCTGCCACGGCTGCCGCTTCGGCCGGGTCGTCGCTGTATTCGAAGTACTGCACCGGGCCCATGCGCGGATGGGTGGCCTGGAGGACGAGTGCCCCGCGGCCGGTGTGGGCCAGCAGCCGGTTGGCGGTGTCGACGATGTCGGCACTCGAGCGGTAGTTGCGCACGAGTCGGACGGTCGAGGCGTTGGGCAGGTCCCGGCGCAGGCCGAGCAGGAATGAGTCGGTGGCCCCGGCGAAGGTGTAGATGGTCTGGGCGGGATCGCCGACGACGCACAGGCTCTCGCGCTTGCCCAGCCAGCGGCGCAGCAGGTCGTACTGCAGCGGGGAGACGTCTTGGAACTCGTCGACGACGAAGCTGCTGTACTGGGAGTGGACTTTCGCGGCGATGTCCTCCCGGGTGCCGAGGACGCCGTTGAGGACGAGGAGGACGTCTTCGAAGTCGATGAGCCGGCGCCGTGACTTCGTCTCCGAGTAGGCGAGCATGATCCGCTCCATGCTGGCGACGTCGATGCCGTCGGGCAGCTCGCGGCCGCCTGCGGCATGCAGGTACTCCTCGATGCCGAGCAGGGAGGCTGCGGCGTATTCGATCTCGGCTGCGACATCGCGGACGACTTCGCGTTCGGGTTCGAAGCCGAGGCTTGCCATCGTCTGCGAGAGGACGCCGGCTTTGTGCGTGAACAGGTCTGGGAACGGCCCTTCGGCAAAGGAGGACCAGAAGAACCGCAGCTGCCGCAACGCAGCCGAGTGGAAGGTGCGGGCCTGCACACTGGGCACGCCGAGGCTGCGCAGCCGGGAGCGCATCTCACCGGCGGCCTTCGACGTGAACGTCAGAGCGAGCACCTCGGTGGGACGGAACTGCCCGGTGTGCACCCCGTAGGCGATGCGGTGCGTCATCGCCCGCGTCTTTCCGGTGCCAGCACCGGCAAGGACGACGAGAGGGCCGTCGAAGTGCTCAGCGACCTGCCGCTGTTCGGGGTCGAGGGCAGCCAGCAGCTCGTCAGCTACCGGACCCGAGGTGCCGGGGGCTGATGGCATGCTCGTGCGGCTCTGCCCGCGGGGCTGGGTGGGTGGTGGGTTCATGCGTTGTGCATCCACGCGGAGATGAGCTGGCCTGCGATCGACACACTGCCGGGCACCGAAACGGCGCCGGTGTCGACCTGCTCACGCAGCTCCTCGCGGGTGAACCAGCGCAGGCCTGAGATCTCGACGAGATCGGCCTGGAAGTCCAGCGTCTGGGCCTCGACGCTGAAGCCGAGCATGAGCGAGGCCGGGAACGGCCACGGCTGCGATCCCAAGTAGCGGGGATTGCGGCACGGCACGCGTGCTTCCTCCCAGACCTCGCGCAGCACGGCGTTCTCCAGGGTCTCTCCGGGTTCGACGAAACCAGCCAGCACGGAGAAGCGGTCTTCGGGCCAGGCAGCATTGCTGCCGAGCAGGAGACGTTCGGTGCCGTCCTCGCCGGTGTGCACCACGGCCATGATGACAGCTGGGTCGGTGCGCGGGAAGTGCTCGCTGCCGGCCTCAGGGTCCTTGCGCACCCAGCCGCCGCGCATCGGCACGGTCGGCGCGCCGTTGCGCGGAGAGTGCGTGTGCGTGCGGTGCCAGTTGCCCACTGCAACGAGCTCGCAGGCCAGTCCTGCGTCGCGGTCGCTGAGCGCTTCAGCGATCTCGCGCAGCGGCAGCCAGGTCGGTTCGGCCGCCTCGATGCCGCTGGCCGGTGCGTCGAGGAAATCGACAGCGTCCCGGTCGCGCTGCGCGGCCAGTGCGGAGTCGATCGCGGCACGTCCCTCATCGGTGAGGTCGATGCCGATCCAGTGGGTATCGGTGTCATCGACGCCCAGGTAGATCTGGGTGGAGTCTTCCGGCACGTCTGCTTCGGTCACCGGGGCCAGGCCGCCGGAGGCGACGAGCAGGTAGCCGCGGTGGGCGAGGATCCCGCGGACGCGCGAGCGCTGCCACAGCTCGGAGAGATCGCCGTCGGATCCGCGTGCCACGTCGTTGCGGTCGACGGCGCTGCGGGCAAGACTGGCCGGCTGGAGCATCGGGAGGGGCTTCATGCGTTCCACTGTAGCGAAGGGCAGGGACATCGATTCGAGGGGTGGACGCAGCTGTGGAGGACGCGAGCTTCTGGCACCGGGCAGCGGCATCGGAGTGTAGATCCACCAACCTCCGGGTGAGGACAGGTAGATTGGGTGACGTGGACACCTTAGGACTCAGGCTCGCTGCAATCGCCGCCGGACAGATCGCCGGTTTCGAACCGTCGCTGTGGACGAAGCTGCCGGATTCGCGTGGCCCACGTGTGCTGCTCAGCGACGAGGATCGCTCGCTGGTCGTCAGCCTCATCCCGGACTCTGATGTGCCGGCTGCCCAGACCGAGGCGGTGGCCTGCGCTGTGCTGCGCAGCCTGCTGCCCGATACGCAGATCGGGTTCCCGCAGATCCTTGCCACCGTTCAGGCCCCCGATGACCTGACCGAGGATGAGCGCACCTATGAGGTGCAGATCTCCGACCCGCTGGCCGGTACGCCAGCAACCCTTGAGGACTTCACCGAATCGCAGCAGTTGGTCAGCGCGCTGGCCGATTTCCTCGCCGACCTGCACAACAGCGACACCGGTGCGGTCGCTGATGCCGGGCTCGTCGTCCATGATTCGGCTGAGCTGCGCGAACAGCTGCTGGCTGATCTCGATCGCGCCGCCGGCACCGGGCTTGTGCCAGCGGTGCTGCTGCAGCGCTGGGAGGACGCCCTGGAGAACGTCTCGACATGGCGGTTCCTGCCCTGCCCGATACATGCGGCGCTGGCCCCGGAAGCGATCCGGGTCGAGGATGGGCGCATCACCAGCGTCAGCGACTTCTTCCGCTTCCGGGTCGGAGACCCGGCTGCCGACTTGGCGGCGGTGTCGACGTTCGTCGAGGGATCCCACTACGAGCACTTCCTCGAGCGTTACCGCCAACAACGTGACATCAAGGATGCCGGTCTGCAGGCACGTGCCGAGCTGCTGGCCGAACTGGCGGTCCTCGACTGGCTGCTGCTGGCAGTCGACACCGAGGATGAGGCCGCGAAGTCCGATGCGGTCGCACTCCTGAACTCACTTGCCGAGGTAGCCACAGCTGATGCCGAGCAGCCCCGGCACGCCCAGCCGTACGAGTTCACCGATCGTGGTGATGCTCCGGCAAATGACGCTGCCTCCCACGAGCAGGCAGCCCATACGGCAGAGCCTGCGGAGGACACTCCTGCAGAGAATGAGCCCGGCGACATCTCACCTGCTTCGGCCGCGCCTGATCTGCAGCCGCGGGTCGAACCGCAGGTGCAGCGCAGCAGCGACGCCGATGCGTTCCGTCCGGCAGCGGCTCCCGCTCCGTTTGATGAGGGCTCCTCAGCTGATGTGCCGACTGAGCGCATCATGGATTTCGACGAGCAGCCGCAGGCGTCCGAAGATCGTCCCGGGAAGTCCTGAGCTTTTCACAGCTCGAGTCGGGCGACGAGTTCTGACTCGCTCATGATGTGCGGGACAGTGATCTCCTGGTCATCACCGAGGTAGTAGAACCCGCACTCGATCCGCTCCGCGTCGGCGAATGCCGGCATCTTCTGCACAGCCATCCGGTAGATCGCCAGCTGAATGGCCCGGTCTGCCAGCTCTTCCTCGCTGCGCGGCGATCGGCCGGTCTTCCAGTCGATGACGTAGTAGCCGCCGTCGATGGCGAAGACCGCGTCGATCTTGCCCGGCACTGTCACTGTGTGGCCGTCAGCTCCTGTGAGAGTGAGTTCGAAGGACTGCTCCACTGCTGCCGGTTCAAGTGCGGCGAAGCGTGAGCGCTCGAAGCGCTGGCACAGCTCGTCGAGCTGTTCGTGCAGATACGCCGGAAGTGTCACGGTATTCGGATCGTCGTCGAGGTCGCTCAGTGCCGCCTGGCCGTAGAAGTTCTCCACCCACGCATGGAACGCGGTGCCGAGACCGGCGGCGTGCGATGGACCCTGTGGCATCGGTCGCCTGAGTTCGCGGCGGTAGCCCTGCGGATCCTCTGCCAGCTGCACGAGCCCGGTAGCTGAGAGCCGGCTTGGCAGGGGAAACTCCTCTGCCTGCTGGGCCCGCTCTGCCTGCAGTGCCAGTGCCATCTGTGCAAGTGCTGCGATCTCGGCAGCTGTGCTGTCACCCTCGTCGGGTTGTGATTCGGCCAGCTGCTCGAGCTCGGGTTTCGATCGCAGGGCGGACGCGAACATCCCGGTCAGCTCGGCTCGTCGCGCGGCCTCCACCGCATCGGCACGTTTCGGCCACTCAACAGAGATCGCCTCACCCTCTGGGCGTTCAGTGTCATCGTCTCCGGGGTTGAGAACCTCGTCGGGATCGAGGTTGAGGACCTCGGCTGCCTCGTACAGGAATGGGGAGAACTCATTCTTCTTCTGCCGGGTGGTGAACAGGCTGCCGCCGAGCCACAGCTGCTGTTTGGCCCGTGTCACGGCAACATAGCCGATGCGGCGTTCTTCGATGGCGTGGTGCAGGTTGAGCTGCTCTTTCAGTTCGGACTTCTGGTACGCCTCAATGTCATCTTCGGTGGCGAATCGGGTGTCGGTGAGGTCGAAGCGGGGTATGTGGTGCCGGTCGCCGCGCAGCGGGTACGGCAGCATCCCGCCGGAGAGCCACGCCTTGGTGCTGCGCAGCGTGGTGGGCATGTCCCCTTCGGTCAGGTGCGGGATGGCGACGATGTCGAAACCCAGCCCCTTCGACCCGTGGACGGTCATGATGGTGATGGCACCCTCGGAAGCCGGTTCTTCGGGCATGCTCAGTGACTGCTCGGCGTCCATGATCGACAGCCAGGTGAGGAACTCATCGAGTGATCCCACTGGGTTCTGTGACACGAAGTCACTGGTCAGTGAGATGAAGGCATCGACGGACTTCTCGTGGTTGGCCCGTGCTGCTTCCGGCAGCGATTCGATCTCTGTGTCGATATCGAGTTCGACGATCGCAGCGCGGACGAGGCCTGGCACGGTGACGGCCAGGCGCCTGAGGTGGCGCAGGCTCTCCGCCAGGCGGATGAGCCGGCGGGTTGCTGTCTCACTGAGCTTGGACTTTCGCCAGTCAGCGACGACCGGTGAGCGCTGTGCGTTGTCGGACCCGTCGAGGACAGGGCTGACGGCGATGAGATCGTCAACAGCTTCGATGATCCCAACGGTGACAACGCCTGTGTCTTCGGCGGAGGACACACTGGTCTCAGTATCACCGGTCTCGGCACCGGCAGTGCTCTGACTGGCCTCGAAGACCTGCTGGGCGCGGTCATTGCGGGCCTTGGCGAATCGATGAAGCGCGGCGATGTCGGCGGCACCGAGTGAGCAGCTGCGACCGCTGATGAGCCGCATGAGTTCGGTGCCGGCGTTCGGGTCGGCCACCGCGTGCAGGGCCGCGTGGATATCGGCAACGTAGGTGTCTTCGAGCAGTCCGTCGGCTCCGGCGATGTGCACCTCGAAGCCGGCACTCTCGAGCGCGTTGGCCGTTTCGGTCAGGAACGAGCGCTTACGGCACAGCACCGCGCGCTGAGGTGGCTCGGTCTTCCCGCTGGCATACCACTTCTCGGTGGCGGTGTGCATGAAGTCGACGAGTTCGGCCATGAGGTCGGTGCCGTAGGTCTGGTCGACCTCGCCGATGGTCGAGACGACGTGTGTCTGGCCATCGCCGGCGCCTGGCCGAGGCCGCAGCACGTCCTTCTCGTCGTACTCGGGCAGACCCTCGGAGATCCGGTTGGCCACAGCAAGAATGCTCTTGTCGTTGCGCCAGCCGATGCTCAGCGTCCGCACGTGCGCATCGGCGACCGTCTGCTGCTCGCCTCCCGGGCCGGTTGCCGTCAGCTGGCGCTGGAACCGGCTCGGGAAGTCGCTGATATTGCGGGCGGAGGCGCCGCGCCAGGCGTAGATCGACTGCCGGGGGTCACCGACGGCCATGACGTTCTTGCCGTTGAACAGCAGCTGCAAGAGCTGGAACTGCGAGTCTGAAGTGTCCTGGTATTCGTCGAGCATGATGGCATCCCACCGGCTGCGCTCGATCGGCAGGATGCGCCCATCGGGTCGGCTCATGATGTCGTGGGCGTACTTCACCTGGTCGGAGAACTCCATGGCCGAGGTCTCCCGTTTGGCTGCCAGGAACCGTTCGGCCAGTACGGTGACTTTCCGCTTGTCCAACAGCTGTTCCAGAACAGTCTTTTTGCACAGTGCGATGATCCGCTCGGCGAGCTCATTGCGTGCTGCCAGGTTTGTGTGGCTCTTGCCTGCTCTGCCGACACCAGCTTCATCAGCCAGCGCCCACAGTTCGGCAATGACGGCGTCCTTCTCCTCTTTGCGCAGCGATCGCCCTCGCCGGATCTTCGTGAAGTACGAGGTCAGCCCGGCTTCGCCGAGCAGGTGGTCGATGCAGGCATCGAGGTAGTCGAGCACGCTCTGCGCTGACTGCAGATGCTCGTTGATCTGCCCTGCCATCTCGCGGACCCGGGTGATAAGTGCAGTGCGGGCGACATCAGCAGGGATCTCGTGCGCCTCAGCAGCGAGTACGATCTGCTCGGCCAGCCGGATCGACCCGGCAGCATCGAGGACTGAGGAGTCGGATTCGATGCCGATCGCCAGTCCGTAGTCGCTCACGAGCGAGGCGGCATAGGAGTTGTAGGTCGAGATCGTCGGCATCTCGAAA
>NZ_JALXPM010000004.1:0-88468 GCF_025147615.1 Brevibacterium luteolum
TTTCCACCACGGCTGGCACGAACGCCACGGCTGGCGATCAACACTCCTCAACGGGCTACCCGCCTGGATACCACCCCAGACCCTCGACCGAACCCAGCGCCCGCTCTTCCACTCCCGATTCCAAGCCGAACTAGCCGACCCAGTCACACTCTTCCCCGAATGACGTGCGGCCCCGCACGTTCGGGCCGCGACGGCAACACAAGCGCCGGAACCACCTGCTGCCCGAGCCGCCTGCTGCACCGGTGTCAGCTCTCTGCGCCGAACAGTCCCGAGCTCTTCTCCAGATCGGATTCCGTCACGACCTTGCCGACGTCGCGGATGCGGCCGCGCTCCGAGGGATCAGCCCGATCAGACAGCGACACCCACCACTGGTCATCGTGCCGGACGATCTCCGGCAGGATCGGCGAGACATCGCGCACCCGCGCCATCGCCGAACCGACGGTCGGCGTCCGGGCGAGGCTCTCACACACCAGCCTCGTGGCAGCGGAGATGTATTCGGCGTGCTCGGGGTCAGCGTTCTCCAGCACCTTCGCCGGGGCCATCCACCCGCCCCACGATTCATTGACCGACCGGAAGGAGACGGTCTGCCCGTGCGGCACAGCGCAGATGAAGAAGATCGTGTCGTGGCGGCGCAGCTGCCACGGTGTGTTCACCCACCGCATCCACGGTGAGAGCAGGTCCAGGCGCATTTTGAGGTCGCGCTCGGCAACCAGCTGCCCGAGCCGTGCCCGGCCGGTCACCAGCTTCTGCCGGCTGTCCTCCCACAACGGGGTGTCCGTCGATGAGATGATCCGCCCATCGACGTCCTCAGCAAGCAGCACGCCGAGCAGCTCCAGTGCCGCACGTGCCGCCGTGGCGAAGTAGTTGAGCGCCTTCGTGGTGTTGTCCATCCGCAGCAGCCGGGCGCACTTGGCTGCATCCCACACAGCCAGAGGCAGGTGATGGATGTCCTCAGGGTGCAGTTCGGCAGACGGGAACGCCCACCGGTTCTTATCGGTCAGCCCCGGCGCATCGGCCTGCCGCGTGACGAACACCTGGATGCCTCCAGGGGTGTCGCGCACGCAGACGACGGCTGCAGCAGGAATCGGCACCGAGGGGGTGGGCACGGTCTCGCCCGACGCGAAGAGGTTGAGCAGATGGGACAGCTGCTGCGAAACCGGTAGCTCTCGCGCCGGGCGATGCCGTGTCAGACGATGGGGACTCATCGAGTCTCCGGTAGCCAGGCGGTCACAGACCCGGCTTCGCCTCGAACGGCCGGACCTTGACGATCATCTCCACCTCGACTGGCGTGTCCATCGGCAGTGCGGCCACGCCCACGGCGCTGCGTGCGTGCTCGCCACGGGCACCGAATACCTCGCCGAGGAACTCGGAGGCGCCGTTGACGACCTTCGGGTGGTCGGCGAAGTCGGCTGCCGAGTTGACGAAACCGGTGACCTTGACGATCTGCTCGACCTCATCGAGATCGCCGATGACGGACTTGACCGCGGCCAGTCCGTTGACGGCAGCGAGCTTGGCGGCCTCATAGCCGTCCTCGATACTTACCCCGCCACCGAGCTTGCCGGTGACCTTGAGCTCACCGTCGACGAACGGAAGCTGTCCGGAGGTGTACACATAGTCGCCTGACCGCACGGCCGGGACATACACACCCGCAGGCTTCGCCACCTCGGGAAGTTCGACTCCGAGCTTGTCCAGCTGCTGTTCAATGCGTGCCATCTGTCGTCTCCTTATGCCTTCGGGCGCTTGAGGTAGGCCACGAGACCGTTGCCGTCGGGGCCGGGGATGACCTGGACGAGCTCATACCCGTCTTCGCCCCACTGATCGAGGATCTGCTTCGTTGCGTGGACGATGAGCGGTACGGTGACGTACTCCCACTTCTGCATGTGCGAGCCCTTTCTGTTCGACTGCCCTCAGCCTAGTTCAGCCGCCTCACACGCGGCTACCGCTTCCGAGGTGTGGGCTACCGCTTCCGAGGTGTGGGCACCCCCCTTCCGAGGCGAGAGTCGCTGGCGAGGTGCTGGGCCCCTCGCAGCGGCGCGCCGCGAACAACGGCTCATTCCGGACAGCCGAGAGGCGGTGCAGGAAACGTGTTCCTGCACCGCCTCAGTCAGCATCAGACGTCAGCCGCCGAGCGACGGCGGCTCGTCACCGCCACCATCGTCGCCGCCGTTGTTGCCGCCACCATCGTCGCCGCCGTTGTTGCCGCCGCCACCGCCGCCGTTGTTGCCGCCGCCACCGCCGCCGTTGTTGTTGCTGCTGCCGCCGCCGCGGTTGCCGCCGCCGTTGTTACCGCTGCGGCTGCCACCGGACTTGGTGCTGCTTTCGGGCTGGGTGCCAGATGGGCGGGAGAATCCGGTGTTGCCCTTCGTCTCCTTGATGGCCTTGCTCATGTAGGACTGCCAGGTCTGGCCGGAGATGGTCGCACCGTAGATCCGGCCGCGGACCTTGCCCTTGCTGTTCTTTCGCCAGTCCATGTTTTTGTCCGGATGGCCGGTCCACACCGCAGTCGAGATCTTCCGGGTGAAGCCGACGAGCCAGGTCGAACCGACTTCGAAGTTCGTCGTACCGGTCTTCGCACCAGCCGGCGCGCCGATCCGCAGTGAGGAGGTGGTGCCGCCGTTGAACGTCTGCGAAAGCGCCCAGGCAACCGAATCGGCGACCTTCTTATCGAGCACCTTCTTGCAGTCGGCCTTCGGCACGTCGACCTTCTCACCTTCGGAATCGGTGATCTCGGTGATGGGGGTCGGGCGGCAGTAGGTGCCGCCTGAGGCATACACTGCGTATGCGCTGGCCATGTCGATCGGCGCGACCTGCACGATGCCCAGCACCGAGGCGGGCTTGAGGGCGTCAGTCGTACCATCCTGGAGCTTCGTGTCCAGCGGCGAGCCGTTTCCGTACTTGATGCCCAGGTCGGTGGCGGTCTTCATGATCCCGCACATGTCAAGCTGGTTGGCCATGGCCGCATAACCGGTGTTGACGGACTTGCGGGTGGCGTCGAGTGCGGTCATCGCGGAGTTGCCACCGCCGTCGCCGGCGTTGTTCGGATTCCACTTCGCCCCGTTGTTGTCGCAGCCACGGTACTTCCATGACCCGGCAGCGTACTCGCGCTTGGTCGCGTTGACCGTCGAGCCGAGGGTCTTGCCCTCCTTGAGCCATTCGGTCAGCACGAACGGCTTCCACGTCGAACCCACCTGGAAGCCGTTGGCGCCGTTGTGGGAGTTGTCGACGTTGAAGTTGATCTGGGTGTCAGAGCCCTTCTTGCCCTCAGACGCCGTGTAGTTGCGGTTCTGTGCCATCGAGAGCACCTTGCCGGAACCAGGCTCGACGGAGACGATGGTGTGACCGGCACCGGAGGGATCGCCGACCGGAACCCGCTTCTTCACGGCCTTGTCGGCTTCGTTCTGCATCTTCGGGTCGAGCGTCGTCTTGATCGTCAGGCCGCCGCGCTGCAGCAGGTTGCGGCGCTCCTCCTTCGTCTCACCGAAGATCGGGTCGTTCTCCACGACACGCTGGACGTAATCGCAGAAGTAGCCCTTGTTGCCGGCAGCCGCGCATCCGTTGGGGGTCTCGTGAATGTCGAGTTCGAGGTCGGAGTTGCGCGCTTCGTCGTACTCCTCCTGCGTGATCTTGCCCTGCTTGTGCATGAGTCCGAGCACGGTGTTGCGGCGTTCGATGGCGTTCTCCGGCTTGGTCTGCGGATTGAAGGCAGCCGGGTTCTTCACAATGCCGGCCAGGGTGGCCGACTGCTGGATATTCAGGTCCTTCGCCGAAATGCCCCAGTAGCGCTGAGCCGCGGCCTCAACGCCGTAGACGCGCGGGGTGCCGGAGTAGTTGTTGATGTTGAGGTAGCGGTTGAGGATCTCATGCTTGCTGTACTTGTTCTCCACGGCCGCAGCCAGCTTCGCCTCGCGGAGCTTGCGGGCGTATCCGGCTGCACCGGAGCTCTCGGTGGCCTCTTCAATCGCTGCGCGGTTGCTCTCGTCCTCAGCGTTGGCGTTCTCGCTCAGCACGTTCTTGACGTACTGCTGCGTCAGTGTCGAACCGCCCTGGGTGTCATCGGAGAGCAGGTTGTAGACCACTGCGCGGGCGATGCCCTGCAGGTCGACCCCGCCGTGTTCGAAGAAGCGCTCATCCTCGACGGCCACAGTCGCCTGCTGCATCTGCTCGGAGACATCCTCGAGGGAGACTTCCTTGCGGTTCTGCCAGTAGAAGGTCGCGATCTCCGAGCCATCGGAGGCGAGCATGCGGGACTGCTCGGCGAGGGGACGCTCGTCGAGTTCGGCCGGCAGCGCGCTGAACAGCTCGACGCCGGCGTCGGCTCCCATGGAGGCAACGCCGACGGAGGGGATCGCCAGTCCTGCACCGACAACGCCGGCGACGACGCTGACGGCGATGAACTGAAACAGCGCCGCGACCTTGTTGGAGGATTCTGAGACAGATGACACCATGCGGATCATTTTAACGAACAGCGCAAGTCGATTCCCTCAGCATTCGCCCAATGAACCTGACAATCACGAAAGTCCCGGTGGGGCGGCTAACGCCCCACCGGGCCCGCAGGGTCGGACACGGAAGGTCCAAATGGGCCTCAGCTGCGGGCAGTCAGGGTGATGAGGGAGACCTCCGGTGGGCACGCGAAACGCACTGGGGCGAACGGCGAGAACCCGAGCCCGGCCGAGACATTGACCGTCATGCCGCTGTAGTCGAAGGCGCCCTTGGCATACCGGGCCGGCAGGTCGCAGTTCGTCACCAGCGCTCCGTAGAAGGGCATGCACACCTGCCCGCCGTGCGTGTGACCAGCGAAGGCGAGGTCCGCTTCGGCGGCGGCGAAGGCATCGAGCACGCGCAGGTACGGCGCATGGGTGACACCGATGCGCACATCGGCGGCCGGTTCGTCGAAGCGCGGCCACTCCTCGTCGAGCCGGTCGCGGTTCATGTGCGCATC
Source organism: Brevibacterium luteolum (assembly GCF_025147615.1). Classification (NCBI taxonomy): domain Bacteria; kingdom Bacillati; phylum Actinomycetota; class Actinomycetes; order Micrococcales; family Brevibacteriaceae; genus Brevibacterium; species Brevibacterium luteolum. The sequence goes on from NZ_JALXPM010000004.1 coordinate 4,940, forward strand.
TCCGATGCCGGCGAAAGCCAGACGGGTGCCGCGCAGCTCGATCTCTGAGCCGCGGTTGTCGAGGAAGGCCCAGCCGCGCTCAGCGAAGGCGTCGACGAGCTCCATGGTCGGCAGGGTCGCATTCTTCTTCGAATGCTTCACCTCTGAGGGTGCGCCGAGATAGCGCAGCGGGTTCTTCATCTGCGGGGCGAAGAAGTCGTTCGATCCCAGAACGAACACCCCGGGAACGTCGAGGAGCTCGTCGTAGACCTCCAGCAGCCGCTCGAGCATCGGGGCGGCGAGGTTGTCACCGGTGTTGACGATGAGGTCGGGCTCGAGCTCGGCCAGCTGCGAGACGAATGCCATCTTCCTCTTCTGCCACGCGCACAGGTGCAGGTCGGAGATGTGGAGGATGCGCAGGTCCTCGGCACCCGGCGGCAGCACGGGCACAGTGCTGCGGCGGATGCGGAACAGCGCCGGTTCGATGCCGGCAGCCCAGACGGCACCGGCAAGCCCAGCCGCGGACACGGCCCCGGCTCCGGCGAGAGTGGTGGCGAGCGTTCGATTCATCTGCCCCATCCTAGCGGCAACCGGGGACAGGTCAGCGAGCGTCCGTGCCCGAGGCGTCCCCCGCCTCGTCAGCGGTGCTCACCAGCGAGGGGTGGCGATGGACATCGGCTTCACGACGGATCCGGGCGCGGGTGTGGCGGGATTTGCGGCGGTGGCCGATGAGGCGGCAGATGAGGTAGATGAGGAAGCTGATGGTGGTGACGAAGGGGCTGATCGGCACGACCGGTGAGCCGAGCGCGATGAGGATGCCGCCCACGGACGAGATGACGGCGAACAGCATCGACAGGACCGGCACGAGAACCGGAGAGGCTGAGATCTGGGTGGCGGCCGCCGCCGGGGTGACGAGCAGGGCGAGGACGAGGAGCACGCCGACGACCTGGACGGACAGCGCGACGGCCAGCCCGAGGGCGAGCATGAAGATGATCGTGAGCGCGGTGACCGGAACGCCCTTCGCGCGAGCGACGGCCGGGTCGATGCTGGCGAAGACGAGTGGGCGCCAAATGATGAGCAGGGTGACGAGGACGATGACCGCGCAGATGACGAGCGTGCGGATCTGGCCCGAGTTGATCGCCACGATCTGACCGGTGAGCAGTCCGAACTTGTTCGCCGCGCGGCCGTCGTAGAGGGCCAGGAACAGGATGCCGAGGCCTAGGCCGAAGGGCATGAGGACGCCGGTGATGGTGTTCTTCTCACTGCTGCGCGCACCGCCGATGCCGATGAGCAGAGCCGCAGCGAGTGAGCCGATGATCGAGCCGTAGACGACGTCGAAGCTGATGAGTAGCGCGAAGGAGGCTCCGGCGAAGGAGAGTTCGGCGACGCCGTGGACGGCGAACGGAATGTCGCGGGCCATGACGAAGACGCTGATGAGGCCGCCGACCACGCCGAGCAGTGCGGCTGCGAACAAGGAGTTCTGCAGCAGCACGATGAGCTCGCCGTAGTTTTCGAACGTGAAGTACTCGGTGAGGATGTTCGATGCCAGGTGAGTCATGGTGCCTGCGCTCCTCAGATCGCCCCGGCCGAGGGCTCGGGGTGATGGATCGGGTGATGGTCGGAGTCGCTGCCGACGATGACGATGCGCCCGCCGGCGCGCACGACGTCGATCGGTGAGCCGTAGAGTTCGCTGAGCGCCGCGGAGTTGATGACTTCGTCTGGGGTGCCGACGAGGAAATGTCCGCCGGCGATGTAGAGGACCCGGTCGACGTACGGCAGGATCGGATTGATCTCGTGAGTGACGAAGAGGATCGCGGTCTGGCGGGCCCGGCGCTTCTCGTGCAGCAGGCGGGCCACGAGCCGCTGATGGGTCATATCGAGGTGCAGCAGCGGCTCATCGCACAGCAGCAGGTGCGGGTCCGAGCTGAGAGCCTGGGCGACGCGCAGGCGCTGCAGTTCGCCACCGGAGAGCATGCCGACCGGGGAGTCGGCGTAGGTCTGGGCACCGACCTCTTCGAGCAGCGCTTCGACCTTCTGGCTGCGCGAGCGGGAGAACCAGCCCGGTCCCCAGCGGTGGCCGTCGAGTCCCATGCGCACGAGGTCGCGGCCGCGCATCGGGGTGTCGTCGTCGATGCCGCGCTGCTGGGGGATGTAGCCGATGTCCGGGTCTCCGCGTCGGGCGCGGTGGCCGTTGACGCGGGCCGTACCGGAATACAGTTGATACTGTCCGAGGAGGACCTTGAGCAGGGAGGTCTTGCCGCAGCCGTTGGGGCCGAGGATGGCGATGAACTCGCCGGGCTCGACGTCGATGTTGAGGTTGTGCCACAGCACCCGGTCCCCGAAACGCAACTGTGCGTCGCTGAGCTCGAGGACCGGGTTGGTGCTGTGTGATTCGGAGTCAGTGATCGTGACCTGCCAGCGCTTCCTGGACGTCCTTGATGTAGCCGCCCATCCAGTCGATGTACTTCTCGTCATTGTCCATGGTCTCCGCCAGATTCACGACCGGCACACCGGCGCTTTCGGCGGTCTTCTTCAGTTCGTCGGCCTGCGGGCCGGCGTTCTGCGAATTGTAGGCGAGGACGACGACTTCCTCGTTCTCGATCTGCTCCTTGGCCTTCTTCAGCACCAGCGGCGGCACATCGTCGCCGTGTTCGACGGCGGAGAGGAAGTCCTGGGAGGTGATGTTCTCGATGCCCATGTCGTGGAAGAGCCACAGGGCGATCGGCTCGGTGGCCGCGGCTTTCTCACCCTCGTGCTCGGACTTCGCCTCGTCGAGCTGGGACTGCAGCTTGCCGAGTTCGGCCTTGTAGTCCTCAGCGTTCTTCTTGATGTCGTCAGCGCTGTCGGGCAGCTCGTCGCTCAGCCTCGAGGAGACCTCGTCGACGAGTTTCGTCATCGTCGGCACGGAGTACCAGACGTGTTCATTGAAGGCGCCGTGGTCATGGTCGTGATCGTGGCCCTCTTCGCCGTGGTCATGGTCGTGATCGTGGCCCTCTTCGCCGTGGTCATGGGCGTCTTCGCCGTGGTCATGGGCGTCTTCAGTACCGTGATCGTGGTCCTCGTGGCCTTCTTCACCATGGTCGTGGGCATCCTCGGTGCCGTGATCATGTGCCTCTTCGGTGCCGTGGTCATGGCCTTCTTCACCGTGGTCGTGGCCGTCTTCGTCACCGTGATCATGGTCGTGAGGTTCGTTGGCCACGCCCTCCGAGCCCGGCAGGCCCGAGATGGCGACGGTGTCGACGACGGTCGGTTTGTGATCGGCAGCCTCGAGCATCGTCGTCATGAAGGCGTCATAGCCGCCGCCGTTGACGACGACCATGTCGGCCTTCGACAGCTTGAGCTGGTCCTGGGCGGTGGCCTCGTAATCGTGCGGATCCTGTGTCGGATCGTCGATGACCGGAGTCACCTCAGCTGCATCGCCGGCGACGTTCTTGACGATGTCAGCGTAGACGTTGGTGGACGTCACAACGGTGAAGTCCTCGTTGCTGCCCTCGGCGGAGTTGTCGGAACCACCGCAGCCGGCCAGCGCGACAAGGGAACCAGCGGCGAGAGCTGCAAGAACAGGAGTGCGGAGCGAGCGCATAGGACACCTTTCCAGGCGGAGATTGTCGATCTCGTCGGACGTTACTCCTATACATCAACACATCGCTAATGGATTTATTGCAATGTTTTTATGGTTCCGGGATGGTCGTTCATCTGCGTGCTCAAGCGGCCAGTCCGTCATCATTCGCGGGCACCGAACACATGTGGCTGCATCGGGCAGATCTCCTGCCCGATGCAGCCACGATGACCGGATCCGCTGCGCCGACAGCCGCATACTGCAGCGCACTGCCGCGCACCGCAGCCGACAGCCGCCTCAGCTGCGTTCGGCGATGAGGCGGGCGATCTGCACGGTGTTGAGCGCTGCGCCCTTGCGCAGGTTGTCATTCGAGATGAACAGCACGAGACCGCGTCCTTCAGGTACCGACTGGTCGGCGCGGATGCGGCCGACGAAGCTGTCATTGCGGCCGGCAGCCCCCAGCGGAGTCGGCACATCCGCCAGCTCGACGCCGGGTGCGTCAGCGAGCACCTCGCGAGCGGCTGCCGGGGTGATCTCGCGGGCGAACTCGGCATGCACAGCGAGGCTGTGACCGGAGAACACCGGCACGCGAACACACGTCCCAGCCACCCGCAGCTCAGGCAGCCCGAGGATCTTGCGGCTTTCGTTGCGCAGCTTCTTCTCCTCGTCCGTCTCACCTTCGCCGTCGTCGACGATCGACCCGGCCATCGGCAGAACGTTGAACGCGATGGGAGCCGTGTACACCTCGGGAGCGGGGAAGCCGACGGCAGCGCCGTCGCGCACAAGCTGCTCGGCATCGTCGATGACCGCGCGCGCCTGCCCGGCAAGCTCCTCGACGCCAGCCAGCCCGGAGCCGGAGACCGCCTGGTAGGTCGCCACCGTCATGCGCTCCAGACCGGCGGCGTCGTGCAGGGCCTTGAGGACCGGCATCGCGGCCATCGTCGTGCAGTTGGGGTTGGCGATGATCCCCTTGGGTGTGTCGTTGATGGCCTCGGGGTTGACCTCGCTGACGACGAGCGGCACCTGAGGGTCGGAGCGGAAGGCCGAGGAGTTGTCAATGACCGTCACCCCGGCCTCGGCGAAGCGCGCGGCCTGCGCCCGGGAGGTGGCCCCGCCGGCGGAGAACAGAGCGACGTCGAGGCCGGTGGGGTCTGCGGTCGCGGCGTCTTCGACGACGACGGCCTGCCCGGCGAAGTCGAGTTCGCGGCCGGCCGATCGCGCCGAGGCGAAGAACCGGATCGAGGCGATCTCGAAGCCGGGATCATCTGCCAGCAGGTCACGCATGACCTCGCCGACCTGGCCGGTGGCGCCGACGACGCCGATGTTGAGTGCCTTCATCGTCCAGTACCTCCGTACACGATCGCTTCGGTGTCCTCGGCGTCGAGGCCGTAGGCGGTGTGGGCCGCGCGCACGGCGTCGTCGAGCAGCTCGGCGTTCGTGACGACGCTGATGCGGATCTCCGAGGTGGAGATCATGTCGATGTTGATGTGGGCGTCGGCCAGCGCGTCGAACAGCGTCGCGGTGACACCTGGGTGCGAGCGCATGCCCGCACCGACGACGGAGAGCTTGCCGATCTGGTCGTCGTACTGGATGTGGTCGAAGCCGATGCTGCCCTTGGCGGACTCGAGCGCTTCGATGGCCTTGACACCGTCGTCCTTCGGCAGGGTGAAGGAGATGTCGGTGCGGCCGGGGTCGCGGGTGGAGATGTTCTGGACGATCATGTCGATGTCGATCTCCTGGTGCCCGACGGTGCGGAAGATCTCGGCGGCCTTGCCGGGGATGTCGGGCACGCCGACGATCGTGAGCTTGGCCTCCGAACGGTCGTGGGCGACACCGGAGATGATTGCCTGTTCCATTTTCTCTTCCGTTTCTTCTGTCTGTGCGGTGCGGAACGCCTCGGGGATGGGGGCGTCGGTCACCCAGGTGCCCTGGTGCTGGGAGAACGAGGAGCGGACGTGGACGGGCACGCCGTAGCGGCGGGCGTATTCCACGCAGCGCAGCATGAGGATCTTCGCGCCCGAGGCGGCCATCTCGAGCATCTCCTCGTAGCTGATGAGCGAGATCTTGTGCGCACTCGGCACAATCCGCGGGTCGGCGGTGAAGACGCCGTCGACGTCGGAGTAGATCTCGCACACATCGGCTTCGAGTGCTGCAGCGAGGGCGACGGCGGTCGTGTCCGAGCCGCCGCGGCCCAGGGTCGTGATGTTCTTCGTCGTCTGGGACACGCCCTGGAACCCGGCGACGATCGCGACGTTGCCGTCATCGAGGGCGGAGCGGATGCGCCCGGGGGTGACGTCGATGATGCGGGCCTTACCGAAGGACTCATCGGTGATGACGCCGGCCTGCGAGCCGGTGAAGGACTGCGCGTGGTAGCCGAGATTGGCGATCGCCATGGCGAGCACGGCCATCGAGATCCGCTCACCGGCGGTCAGCAGCATGTCGAGTTCGCGGGCCGGTGGGACCGGGGAGATCTCCTTGGCCAGGTCGATGAGGTCATCGGTGCTGTCGCCCATCGCCGAGACCACGACGACGACATCATGGCCGGCCTGGCGGTATTCGACGATCCGCTTGGCCACGCGCTTGACGGAGTCGGCATCGGCCACGGAGGATCCGCCGAACTTCTGCACAACTAGGCTCACAGCAATCACTTTCGTCCGGGTACAGTCGCGTTGCTCGCAACGCCACGGCCCATTGTAAACACCGGCCCGCGCGGGCATCAGAAGGCCCCGCCATCTGGACGATGACGGGCCTTTCCAGTCCCGAGGTGGGGGCACGGTCTCTGAGGGGTGCGCCGGTCCCGAGGGGGCTGGGTTCTCGGGAGGTGAGGGGTCAGCCGGCCGGGACCGGCACCTCGGCAACGGTGAAGAGGTCACCGGGCTGGCAGTCCAGCGCGTCACACAGGGCCACGAGTGTGGTGTAGCGGATAGCCTTGGCGCGGTTGTTCTTCAGCACCGAGAGGTTGGCCAGTGTCATGCCCACCTCGTTCGCCAGTTCGGTCAGGGTCTTGCCGCGGGCGGTGAGCAGCTCGTCGAGGTGGCAGCGGACCGCGCGGGTGGTGTTCTCGGTGCTCATCAGATGACTCCTTCGAGCTCGTCCTCGGCACGCTGGCCGCGCTGCAGGGCCAGGCGGAAGACCTGGATGAGGCCGAGGACGCCGAGCCAGACGAAGCTGCCCATGGTGGTGACTCCGTTGGTGAAGCCGGCTTCGGCGATGCCGAGGTCGCGGGTGACGAGGTTGCCGCCGAGCATGAGGTTGAGTCCGACGGCCAGTCCCGTGCCGAAGGCGGCCCAGAAGGCGATGCTCAGGAAGCGCGAGGCCCGCTGCGACAGCGGCTTGCCTTCGGCGATGATGCTGATGACCCGGCTGAGGTACCAGCCTGCGACGAGGGTTCCGGCGACGAGGATGATCTGTGCGATGAGCACGTGGGTGATCGCCCATGCGCTGAGCTCATCGAAGGGGATGATGAAGCTCATGAGCCCGTCGGCCCGGGCCGGGAGCCCGGGGATGAGACCTTCGGCCTGGTCCGGCAGTTCGAGGGAGACCGTGAGCTCATGGGAGATGATCGCTCGCACGATGCTGGTGACGGCGTTGACGAGGATGACGGCCAGGGCCATGAGGCTGAGAAGTTCCAGGCCTCCGCGGCTCTTGCGACGACCGGTGGCGGTTGCAGGTGCTGTGTTGCCCGGGGTGTTCATGGGCTTCTCCTTAATCGAGGGTTGCCATCCTAAACGAGGGTTGTCATCGTCGTATATCGATTCTCGATATATCGACAATCAATATACTTCTCGAGTTTCGATAAAGGAGTCAAGGGCCTGCGGCATATCGATAGTCGATAAACTGCGTTGTGCCTGGTGAGGCCCCAGAAAAAAAATTCAGCCCGGCCGGGGTTCCGGCCGGGCTGGGCTGTGTGTGCAGGGCCGCGGGCTCCTGTCACGGGGCCTCCGTTACAGGGCTTCGGCTGTCACTGGGCGACGGGGCGGCGGCCTTCGAAGGCGCGGCCGAGGGTGACCTCATCGGCGTATTCGAGGTCGCCGCCGACCGGCAGGCCGGAGGCCAGCCGACTGACGGTGATGCCGAGGCTGGAGAGCAGCCGCACGAGGTAGGTGGCGGTCGCCTCGCCTTCGAGGTTCGGGTCGGTGGCGATGACGCATTCGGTGACCTCCCCGCTCTGCAGCCGCGGCAGCAGGCTCTTGATGCGCAGCTCATCGGGGCCGATGCCGGCCATTGGGTCGATCGCGCCGCCGAGGACGTGGTAGAGCCCGCGGAACTCGCGGGTGCGTTCGATGGCGATGACGTCCTTGGGCTCTTCGACCACACAGATGACGCTCTGGTCACGGCGGGTGTCCTTGCAGATGACGCATTCGGTGTCCTCTGCGACGTTGCCGCAGGTCTCGCAGAACTTCACCCGCTTCTTCACCTCGGTCAGGGCGCGGGCGAGTCCGGAGACGTCCTCGCTGGGACTCTGCAGGATGTGGAAGGCCAGGCGCTGAGCGGACTTCGGGCCGATGCCCGGCAGCTTGCCGAACTCGTCGACCAGGTCCTGCAGGGCGCCTTCGTAGAGCATGCTCATGCGTCCGTCTCCTCGATCACGACACCGCCGAGGATCCGTTCGACGACGGGCACGCCGACGTCAGGGGCCTCGGTGATGTCCATATCCGTATCGGGATCGAAGTCCTCGTATCCGTCATCGGGCCGACCGGCGCCGGTCTGCTGGCGCTGGGCTTCCGGCCCGTCGCCGTTGGCGGCACCAGCCATTGCCGGTCCGCTGCCTGCCGCAGGCCCCGGGTCTGCGGCGTCGGCCGGGCCCGAGGTGTGGGCTGCCTGTTCGGCAGCACCTGGGTTCGCGTCGTGGCCAGGGGTGCTGCCATTGCCGTTCTGCTGGGCGCGCTGCGCGAAGCTGGCGTACGGGTTGGCCGATTCCGCGGACTTCTCGCCCTTCGGCAGCGGGGCTTCTGGTCCGTCGTTGGTGGTGAAGGCGATGTTCGGGTCGGCATAGGCGCCGAGGAAGTCGAGGTCATCGTCCTCCGATGCACTGCCGGTCGCCGAGGGCGCCGAGGCGTCCGGGGCACCAGCGTCAGTCGTTGCCGCGTCGGAGTCTGCCGCGTCAGTCGTTCCGGGGTCGCCTGAATCGGCACCGAATGAATCGGGCTCGTCGTCGATGGCCGCTGGCGGTGGCACGACGACGGCCGGCATGTCGACCGCGCCGGAGCCTGCACTCGTATCTGCCTCGTGCGGGTCAGCGAAGTCAGCACCTGCGTAGTAGTCGTCCTCCGGTGGTGGTTCGGGTCCGTCGTCAGGCTCTTCGACGTCATCGGCGATAGGTGCCTGGCGTGCGGGGTGCTGCTGAGGAGCCGCCGGTTCTTCGGCAGCTGGCTGGTTCGCTGCCGACCGTTCCTCAGTCGACTCGTCCGCGGTCGACTCTTCCCTTGTCGGCTGGCTGCCGGGGTTTGCCTGCGGTTCCGGTTCGGACTGCTCTGCGTTCGGCTTCTCCCCTGCCGTGTCAGGCGTCTCGGCTGCGGGGTGGTCTAGGCCTTGCCCTTCCTCCGCATCGTCGGCGGCGGATTCGGCAACTGCTGTATCGCCGGGGCTCTGCCAGAAGCGCTCATGGTCGATCGGCTCGCGGTCGGCCTCGCGGGGGCCGACGACGGAGTCGATCTCCTCCTGCGTGGGCCGCGGGCGGTTGATCGTGTTCTGCTGCTCCGGTCCACGGGAACTCTGCGGCCCGCCAGCTCCCCCACCGGGGTTGCCCGGGTTGGCTGCGGGCGCGCCGCCGCTGTTGACTCCGGGCACGTTTCCGCTCGCCGGGCCGACTTCGACACGGGCTTGGATGCCGAGCACGTCGTTGAGCGCTTCGCTCAGCTTCTGCGCGTTGTTTCCGCGATTGAAGGAGTTGAGCGCACCAGGGTTGTCGAACCCGAGGTAGAAGACACCGTCGGTGAATCCATAGGGCACCGCACTGTTGCTCACGATCGCGCGAGCGAGCTTCGCTGTACGGCCGAGCGCGTCGAGGATGTCGGGCCAGGCGCGGCGGATCGCGTCGATCTCGGCGCCGGGCTGTCCCGGTCCCGAGGCGGGGGTCGGCGGCTGCGCAGGCTCGGAGGCAGGCTGAGGCTGGGACGGCTGTTGCATGCCCTGCGTCTGGCTGGGCTGCGAGACCTGCCCGGGCTGAGGAGAAGTCTGGGCTGCCGGGGCCGACTGCGGCCGGGCCTGTTCGGGCCGAGCAGACGGTTGAGGCTGAGCTGGCTGCTGCGATTCCGTCGGCTGCTGCGCACCAGTCTGCTGGCCGGCTTCTGCGGCTGCGGGAGCAGAAGAGTCTGCGGCACGCCGCGCAGCGGTGGCAGCGGCTTCGGGCACGGCTGACGCAGTCGGCTCAGGCGCAGTCGCCTCGGGCGCTGCAGATGTCGGTTCGGGCGATGACGGGTCAGCCGCCGGGGCGGATTCTGCGGACTGCCCGGCGTCTGCTTCATCACTGAGCATGGATTCTGCTGCAGCGGCAGCAGCTGCGAACTCGTCGAGGTCGTCGTCGACGCTGCGCGCAGGAGCTGGCGCAGGCTTCGCAGGCTGGGCAGACTCAGTCTGCGTGGCAACACCAGCGGTGCTACCGGTCTCGGCAGCACCAGGACCGTTATCGGTGCCCTCGGGTACGGCAGCCGGCACTGCTCCAGGCGGCAGGGTGCCAGTCGCACCCATGCCGATGCGGCGTTCGATCCGCTCAACGCGGCTGAGCGTTGACCGGCGGGACTTCTCGGCAGCCGGCAGCAGCACGCGCGCACAGATGAGCTCGAGCTGCAGCCGCGGCGAGGTCGCGCCGGACATCTCCGACAGCCCCGTATTGAACAGATCCGCAGCCCGTGACAGCTCGGCCTGGCCGAACGACCGGGCCTGCTGGACGAGTCGCTCCAGGCGATCGGAGGGGACCTCAGGCAGGAACGAGGCCGCCGCCTCGGGCGCGGCACCGACGACCACCAGGTCGCGGAACCTCTCGAGCAGATCCTCAACGAACCGGCGCGGATCCTGGCCGGACTCGATGACCCGGTCGACGACCCGGAACACGGCCGCGCCGTCGCCAGCGGAGAACGCGTCGACGATGTCGCCGAGCAGCGAATCGGGCGTGTAGCCCAGCAGGGCGATTGCGGTGTGGTAGTCGACGCCGTCAGCTCCGGCGCCGGCCATGAGCTGGTCGAGCACGGAGAGCGAATCGCGCACCGATCCACCGCCGGCGCGCACGACCAGCGGCAGCACGCCCTTAGAGACCGGCACGTTCTCCCGCGCGCACAGCTCCTCGAGATAGCCGGTGAGCACCTCGGGCGGGACGAGCCGGAAGGGGTAGTGGTGCGTACGCGAGCGGATCGTGCCGATGACCTTCTCCGGCTCGGTGGTCGCGAAGACGAACTTCACATGCGCCGGCGGCTCCTCGACGAGCTTGAGCAGGGCGTTGAAGCCCTGCGGCGTGACCATATGCGCCTCATCGAGGATGAAGACCTTGAACCGGTCACGGGCAGGCGCGTAGACCGCACGTTCGCGCAGGTCACGTGCGTCATCGACACCGTTGTGGCTGGCTGCGTCGATCTCGACGACGTCGAGTGAGCCGGGACCGTCGTTGGCGAGGTCGCGGCAGCTCGGGCACTGCCCGCAGGGGTGGGCGGTCGGGCCCTCGACGCAGTTGAGGCAGCGGGCGAGGATGCGCGCTGAGGTGGTCTTGCCGCAGCCGCGGGGGCCGGAGAACAGATAGGCATGGTTGATGCGGTCATTGGCGATCGCGGCCATGAGCGGGGTGACCACATGGTCCTGGCCGATGACCTCATCGAAAGTCTCCGGGCGGTAGCGGCGGTACAGTGCAGTAGACACATCCCCTACCCTACTGCGAACCGCTGACATCGCTCAGCTGACGCTGTGGATCCCCGCTCCCGAGGCGGTGGCTGGGTCGGATGCTGCGCGGAGGACGAGGTGTGGCACCATGGTGGCGGAACGGCACCCGTGCACCGCAGAGTGCATACTGCCGAACCGCGTTTCCTTCTCCCCAGATCAGGAGGCCGAAAGATGGATGAGCCGCAGCTTCTGGCGGTGCTCATTGTCATCGCGTTCTTCTTCATCACGCTCTTCGGCGGCGGCTACCTTATCTACCGGACGATGAACCGGCCGAACTCCTATATCGGCGCCCGCATGCACGCTGAGGAGCGGCGTCGGCTGCAGGAGGAGCAGAATGGTTCAACCGGCCCAGCCAGCCCAGCCGATCCGGAGGACCAGCGGGGCGTGACGGGCCCACGCGGCCCGGAGGATCAGTCGCCGGAGCGCTGATCAGCGCTCGGCAGCTTCGCGCTCGCTGTCACCGCGTTCGCTGTCGCCACGGTCGTCGGCACTGACGTCGCCTGGGCACGGCTCCACGATGGGAAGGGTGCCGGTCTGCACGTCGTCTGCCGCCTCGGGGTCGGTTCCCTCAGGCGGGTCGAACTCCTCGACTTCGACGATCGCATGGTCCTTGCGGCCGTAGACCCACAGCAGGATCTCCAGCGGCTTGCCGGTGACCTTCATGATGCCTTTGGACTTGGGTCCGGCGGTGGTGCCGGCGAATCCGGGAGCGTCGAGGATCAGGTGCTTGCCGACAGAGAGAGCCTGGGGCAGCACGAGCATCTTCAAAAGCGGCCACACGCTCATCTGCATATCCCAGGACAGGCTGCGCGGCTGCCAGTCATCGGCGGCGCGGCGGACGTCCTCGTGGTGGACGAGGAACTCCGCAGTGTTCATCACCCGGTCGACCGACGACAGCTTCGCCGGCGACCAGATCGGCGCGCCCTCTGCCATGAGACCGACGAGCTGCTCGAACGGCATCTCGGTGAACTCGGTCTCGACCGAGGTCTTGTACCGGTCGAGTGACGGGAAGCGTTCGGCCAGCTGCGGAGAGGCGTTGCCCGGCAGCGCGAAGGGCCGGCGGTCGCGGATGACGAGGTGAACTGCCAGGTCCCGCACCGTCCATCCCTCACACAGGGTGGGTGCATCGGGGCCGACATCGAACATCAGCGCCGCTAGGCTGAGCCGTTCGTCGCGTGCGTAGTTCTTCCTCATACACTCAGTGTGCCGTCTGCTGTGCGAGGGCGTCCACATTTCTCGCTGAGTGTCTGCAGAAAGTCCGCAATCCGGCTGGTGGAGCGATAATCGGCCAGGTCATCGCCGCGCGTCGGGCCGTCGGTGACGATGACGATCGGCTTGCCGGCCTTGGCCGCCCGGCGGACGAACCGCAGTCCCGAGTGCACCGCCAGCGAACTGCCGGCCACAAGCAGCCCTGACCCGGCATCGACGGCGGCGGTGGCGGCCTCAACGCGCTCACGCGGGACGGATTCGCCGAAGTACACGACATCGGGTTTGAGGATGCCGCCGCAGATCGGGCAGTCCGGGTAGCGGAACCCGGCGGTCTCATCGAGTTCGACGTCGCCGTCGGGAGCGGTCTCGATATCAGCCAGGTCGATCTCGAGCCGTTCGCCGAAGCCGGGATTCAGCGCCGTCGTCTCCTCCTGCAGCCAGCTGCGGTCGAAGATCCGCCGGCACTGCAGGCACACCACCCTGGCGAGGCTGCCGTGCAGCTCGATGACCGGATCGGAACCGGCGGCGATGTGCAGTCCGTCGACGTTCTGCGTGATGAGCGGTCCGAGCCCGAGGCAGGCGAGGAGTTCGTGCCCGCGGTTCGGCTCGGCCAGGCGCATCCGGGGGTAGCCGACCCAGCTGCGCGCCCAATAGCGGGCGCGCTGCCGCGGATGCGACAGAAAGGTCTGGTAGGTCATCGGGTTCCGGCGCGGGGAGCCGGGACCGCGATAATCGGGAATGCCGGAATCGGTGCTCATTCCGGCCCCGGTGAGCACCGTCCACGGGTGCTCACCAGCCGGCGCAGAGTCTGCCAGCTCGGCGATGACTGCGGCGATCTGCTCGTCGCTGTGACTCGGCTGCGGGGTGCGCGCACCGCGCAGCGGATCGCGGATGACTGCCATGCACGGCAGTCTATCGATCCGTGCAAACCGGGCATTCACCTCGGGCGCGGCGCTCGCTACAGTGGAGATATGGCACGTGTGCTGCTCGTCCACCATTCGCCCTCGCCAGCGACTGAAGAGCTCGCTGCGGCTGCGCGGGAGGGGCTGAATATGCCCGAACTCGACGGCGTCGAGGTCATCGAGCGGGCCGCACTCGAGGCGACAGCAGACGATGTGCTCGCAGCTGACGCCTACGTACTCGGCACGACGGCGAACTTCGGCTACATCTCCGGTGCCCTCAAGCATTTCTTCGACACCACCTACTACGACACCCGCGAGCAGACCGCCGGGCGGCCGTTCTCCTACTGGATCCACGGCGGCTACGACACAACGGGGGCCGAGAAGGCGATGGAGGCGATCACCACCGGATTCGGGTGGGAGAAGGCCTTCGAGCCGGTCACCTTCACCGGCGAGGTCGGCGAGGAGCACCTCGCACAGGTCACCGAGATGGCCGCCACGGTCGCCGCGACCGTGATGTGAGGGGCGCCGGGTCCGTGCCCGAGGCAGTGGCCGCGCCCGAGGCGGCGGCCGGGTCAGGTGCGGATCGCGTCGATGATCCGGATACGGGTGGCGACGAGGGCTGGGATGAGACCGGCCAGTCCGCCGACGGCGAGCGCGACGAGCATTCCGACGACCGCGGCTGAGAGCGGGAACGGGGGCGGTTCGGCCAGTCCGCCGAAGAGCTTGTCGGCCACGAATGGGTTGCGCAGCAGCAGGATCGCCGTGCCGACCCCGATGAGGCCTGCGACGAAGGTGCCGACGACGCTTTCCATCATGACGGCGAAGAACACCCGTCCCGAGGAGGCGCCGAAGCTGCGCCGGATGCCGATCTCGCGGATCCGCTGCTGGATCGTCACGACGGCGATGTTGATCATGCCGAGTACGCCCATGGCCATGATGATGCCGGCGATGGCGAGCAGGATCATCTTCACCAGGGCCAGGCCCATGTCGCCGTCCTCGGCATAGTCGCTGCGCTCGATGCTCTCAACACCGAGGCTGGACTTGACTGCTGCGTTCAGCTGCTTGGTCAGGGCCTTGTGGTTGTGCTCAGGCACCCACAGCTCGAAGCGCAGCGAGTCGAATCCGGACTCGGGGCTCATGACCGGCATGTGCTCGGGCAGGAAGTACAGGGAGGCGGACTCGAATACGCCGCCGCCCTGCACCGCACCGATGATGGTGGCGCTCGCCCCGCTCGGGGCGGTGATCGTCATCGGCAGGTCGGCTGCGCTGATGCCGGTCTCGTCGAAGAAGTTCGTCGTCACCACCACCGGCGGGGACATGTTGAGCTCGTCGCCGGGTTCGAACCAACGGCCGGCGGCGACGATCTGGTGGCGCATGATGCGGTAGTCGGGGTCGACGGCGTTGAGGCCGACCTCATAGGGGGTGTCGTGGACGGCGACCGAGCCGAACTCCTCGGAGACCGCGGAGATGTGGCTGATGCCGAACCGCTCGGCCTCGGCGTCGAGCTTGTCGCGGAACACCTCGTATTCGGCCGCGCTGCGCAGTGAGGGTGCGCCCAGGCTCAGGGTCACCGGCCGGCCGCCGAGGCGCTCCATCGACTCCTGCTGGACGCGTTCGGTGATCGCACCGAGCGCGACGACGAGGGTAAGCGCGCACACGGCGACACCGACGCCGATGAGGGACAGCAGCACGCGCAGCTTGTGGATGCGCAGCTCCTGCCAGGCCTCGGCGAGCAGGGACACGATCGTCGTCATGCCGCACCTCCGCCGAGGTGGGAGGCGACTTCGGCTGCGGTGGCGGTTTCGAGCAGGTGCAGGTGGCCGTCCTTGAGCTGGAAGCGGCGGCCGGCCATCGCGGCGATGTTCGGGTCGTGGGTGATGGTGATGAGCGAGCAGTCGCCTTCAGAGGTGATCTTCTCCAACAGCCGCATGACCGACAGTCCGGTGTCGACGTCGAGGGCGCCGGTGGGCTCATCGGCGAGCAGCACGCGCGGGGAGCGCACGATCGCCCTCGCGATCGCGACCCGCTGCTGCTCGCCTCCGGAGAGTGCGATCGGCAGCTGGTTCAGGCGGTGGCCGAGTCCGAGGCGCTCGAGTGCGCGGGTGGCGAGCTTGCGGCGCTGCCAGAACTCCGATGGGATGCCGTAGAGCAGCGGGGCTTCGACATTCTCCAGGGCGGTGCGGCCGGGCAGCAGGTTGAACTGCTGGAACACGAACCCGATGTCCCGGCCGCGGATCACGGCGGCCTTGCGCTGGGCGATGCGCGACACCTCGGTCCCGGCGAACCACATGCCCCCGCTGGTAGGCCGGTCGAGCAGGCCGAGGATGTTGAGCAGGGTCGATTTGCCGGTTCCCGAGCGGCCGACGATGCCGACGTGGTCGCGCGGGTAGACGTCGAGGTCGATGCCGGTGAGGATGTCGAGGATGCTGTCGTTGGGCAGCCGGACGGAGCGGGTGACGTCGCGCAGCTGCAGGATCGGGGCGCTCACATGTCCCCCGCGTCGAACTCGCCGAGGTCGTTGTACTCCTCGTCGGCCTCCGGCTGGGCGCCGGGGACGTAGGCGGCGATCGTCTGGCCCTCTTCGAGGCCCTCGGTGATCTCGACGTGCTCGCCGTCGTTGAGGCCGAGCTTGACCTTCGTCTCGACCGGTTCGCCGGTCTCGCCGATGACCCACACGCTGCCCTCGCCGATCGCCCCGCGCACGGCGGTGGTCGGCACGACGAGCACATCGGTGGCGGTGCCGGCGTCGAGTTCGAGTTTCATGTCCAGGCCGTTGTAGACGGTGACCTCATCGGGCACCTCGCAGCTGAGCGAGGGCCCGGATCCGGCACCCAGGGCTGGAGCCGCATCCTCGGAGGAGTCGTCGCTGGGCTCCTCGTCCGCACCCGAGGTGTCGGTTCCGCCGGACCCGCGGCTGCCGGAGACCTGGTTGAGGCGCAGGCTCGTGCATTCGAAGGGCTGCGGTCCGTCGGTGATCGTGACGGTGCCGGCGCCGGGCATCTTCGGGATGCGGTAAAGCTGGGCGGGTTCGATCGAGGCGACGGCGCGGAAGGAGTCCTGTTCGATGCTCGTGACCGCCTGGCCCTTGGAGACGTCTTCGCCCTTCTCGACGCTGTACTCACCGACGACGCCGTCAGCCGGCGCGACGACGTTGATGTAGCGCGGGCGCGGGGCCGGTGGGGCGGCGGGGGCCGGGGCGTCATCGCCGAGGTCATCGCCGTCACCGGGCTCTGGGGCCGGTTCGGGGGCTTCGCCTTCGACCTTGATCTGGTAGAGCTGGGCGCCCTGCTTGACCTGGCGGCCGGATTCCTCGAAGACGTGGACGAGGGTGCCGGTCTCACTGGCCTTGGCGTCCTTGGCCGGTTCGACTTCGATCTTGCCGTCGAAGGTGAGCTTGTTCGACACGTCGCCGCGTTCGACGATTGCCTCCTCGGCCAGCGTCTCCCCGGTCGGCTCACCGCCGACGGTCTCGGAGGTCTGCGGGCGGAATGCCAGCCATGCCAGAGCCACGGCGATGATAAGCAGCACCACCAGGTAGCTGACGGGAAGGACGACACGGCGGAAGACATGCATGGGGAGCACCTCGGGGATCGACTGCGCTGCGCGCGTGGGCGCGCAGCGTGAGCACGAGTCTAAGGAGGACGTATGACAGGAGTGTTGCGATTGCATGTCACTGCTGGTCACAGAACCGCAACGAACAGTGTTCAATAGCGGTCGCGAAAGCCGGTTCCGGCCACTGAGCCGCCAACGCGGTTACTGTAGAAGGGTGACGACGCATGTGAGGCGCCTCACCGGGACCCCGCTGCAAGTTGCCGCCAGGCAGACATTCCGAGATGGTATGTGACGGAGTTCGATACGCAGATCCGCTGACAATACGGGAAGAATGACAGTGAATACTGACCATACAAGACGCGACAACGAACCGGATCACTCCGATAGGCGACCCGATTCCACCGACTCGACCGGCACCTCGGGCAACGAAACCTCAGGCAACGGCACCTCGGGCAGCACCGGGGCCACCGCCTCGGGCACGGTGTCAGGCGGGAAGACGACGACCGCCGTCGAAGCGGCTCCTGCGCACCTGCGCGAGGACGTCCGCGACGCCGAGGAGCTGCGGCTGCCGGACTACCTGCAGATCGAGGAGGACGACGCCGACTCGCGGATCGCGGCCAAGCTCATGGCCCAGGGCGTGCGGCTGAATAAGAACGGCCTCATCGCACCGGCCGTGTTCTGGCCCTCGATCCTGCTCATCGGCCTCATCGCGGTGCTGGCGATCCTGTTCCAGGACACCACCGGCAAGGTGCTCACCAGTATGAACAGCTGGATCGTGCACAACCTCGGCTGGTACTACATGCTCGTCATCGGCGGGTTCGTGTTCTTCTCGATCGGCATCGGGGTCTCGAAGTTCGGCAAGATCCGGCTTGGCGACGACGGTGAGGAGCCGGAGTTCGGGCTGCTGTCGTGGTTTGCGATGCTCTTCGCTGCCGGTATGGGCATCGGCCTGGTGTTCTACGGTGTCGGCGAGCCGCTGACCTATGCGACGACCACGCCCAAACCGGGCTGGCCGACCGACGGAGTCGAGCAGCAGCATCTGGCGATGGCGCAGACGTTCATCCACTGGGGCCTGCACCCGTGGTCGATCTATGCCGTCATCGGCCTTGCACTGGCCTACGCCATCCACCGGCGGGGCCGTCCGGTCTCGATCCGCTGGGCACTCGAGCCCCTCCTCGGCGACCGCGTGCGCGGCTGGGCCGGTGACCTCATCGACATCCTCGCCGTGTTCGGCACCGTCTTCGGCATCGCCACCTCGCTGGGCCTGGGCGTCCAGCAGATCTCCTCGGGTCTGCAGGAGATCGGCGTCGTCGACACCGTCGACAACACCTTCCTCATCATCCTCATCACCGGCATCACCTTCCTGGCCACCCTGTCGGTGGTCTCAGGTGTGGGCGCAGGCATCAAGTGGCTGTCGAACATCAACCTGTCCGTCGCCGGCCTGCTGCTCATCGCCGTGCTCATGCTCGGGCCGACGCTGTTCCTGTTCGAGAACTTCATCGAGTCCCTCGGTGTGTACCTGGCGAACTTCTTCAACCTCACCTTCGATGCCGGTGCCTTCACCGGCGCTGAGGGCGCAGAATGGAATTCGGCGTGGACCATCTTCTACTGGGGCTGGTGGATCTCCTGGGCGCCGTTCGTCGGCGTGTTCATCGCCCGGATCTCGCGTGGGCGCACCGTGCGCGAATTCATCGTCGGTGTGCTCGTGGTGCCCTCGCTCGTCGGCTTCTTCTGGTTCTCCGTGCTCGGCGGCGCCGGTATCCACCAGGAGCTGTTCGGCTCCGGCGGACTCGTCGACCCGGAGGAGGGCGTGGTCGCTGAGAAGGCGCTGTTCGACGTGCTCTCCGGGCTGCCGATGGGTGCGATCATGTCCGTCCTGGCGATCATCCTGGTGACGGTCTTCTTCATCACCTCATCGGACTCCGGATCGCTCGTCGTCGACATGCTCGCCTCCGGCGGACACCCGAACCCACCGATGTGGTCGCGCATCCTCTTCTGCGTGCTCGAAGGCGCTATCGCCATCGGCCTGCTGCTGGCAGGCGGTCTGGAGGCGCTGCAGGCGGCATCCCTTGCCACAGCGCTGCCGTTCTCAGTCGTGCTCATCCTCATCGCGCTGGCCACAGTGCAGGCGTTCCGCAAGGAAGACGCCCGCCAGGTCGCGATCAAGCGCATCATCGAGAGCAAGCAGATGTCGGAGTACCTCACTGATGAATTCGACGATGTGCTCGGCGACAAGGTCGATCACCGCGTCGACAACCGCATCGACTACCGGCTCTCAGCGACGAAGAATCTCTTCACCCGCAGCCGAAGCGACCGGGAGCAGTCCGACGTCGCCCGCCGGGCCGGTGAGGCCAGCTCTCGGCAGCCGGGCGAGCGGTGAGCTCCGAACGATGACCTCCGCCATCCGCGCGGCACGCCCCGCACAGCTCCGGCTGTGCGGGGCGTGTTCGTGTCCGGGCAGGCGGCAGGAGTGGACCGGGTGCGCTCAGTCGCGGACGACGGGGACGGCGAGCCCGGTGACGAGTGTGGCCGGGTCGGTGTCCGGGGTCGGCTCCGTGTCGTAGGCCTCCCAGCAGGGCATGGCCAGTGAGTAGCCGTCATCGACGAGGGTCTGCGTGAACTGCTGCCATGCCTGGCCGAGCTGGTCATAGGGTCCGGTGTGCTTCGTCACCGCCAGCTGACAGGCCGGGAGCTCGGATGGTTCGATCCGCACCGCGCCGGTGATGAGCGGGCCGCCGAGTGGGGAGACGAGCGGGAACCCGGCTTCGAGGTCGAACGGCGGCAGCTGGCCGGTCTCCTCGGGAACCATGGCGGTGTCGTAGCGGCAGAAGGCAGGTCCTGCCGGGGTGATGTCGCCGTTCTCGATCGCCTGGGTCAGGGCGGCGAACGTCTCATCCATAAAGGCGGCGATCTCGGCGACCTCCAGCCCTTCGGCACGGACGACAGCGGTGGGGCTGCCGGGGAAGTCGATGATCTCTGGGGTCGTGATGTCCGCCATGGCAGCCCTCTCATCAGGCATCGGCGTTCCGGCCAGCGCTGCATGCACAAGCCGCAGGGAGCCCGCTGTTGGGGCGGGGTTCCCTGCGGCTGATGCTGCCGGGCGCCGAGGCGGCTCGTCCCGGAAGAGTTTCCGGCTGGGTGCGTCTCCGGCTCGGAGGGTTCCTGGCTGCCGGTCAGCCGGCGTTCTGGTACTCCTCCATCGCGTCGAGCAGCCACGTGACAACGGAGTCGGCGAACGAGGAGCGCGGCAGGATCCGCCACGTCTCCTCCCCTGTCTTGTGCAGGATCACCTGGGTCTGAGCGAAATTCGTCGCAACAGCCGTGCCGGCGGGGAACATCCTCGGGTGCAGGTCGATCGTCGCTGACGATTCGAGGATGTCCCGAGCGGCCGGGCCTGACAGTTCGAGGGTCGTGCGGTTGGCTGAGACATCGAGGACGTTACCGGAAGCAGAACCGGCATGGGCCATGATCGTCTCCGCCACCTCGGCGGCGGCAGTGAGCGACTCATCGTCAAGCACCGCGAGGAACTCATCGGGACTCAGCCAGCAGGTCGTGGCACGTTCGCTCACCGTCACCTGTTTGACCGCGGCCGGCAGGCGGCCGACCTCGGCCTCGACGACGGCGGCCATCGGGGAGCCGGGTTCAGCGCGGATCGCCAGCATCTGTGCGAACGGGATTTCGCGCAGGCGCACCGCCTCACTCGATCCGGCGGCCATGTCGGCGTGGCGGTGCTCGGCTGGGCTGACCGGCCGCAGCTGCGGGGTCGTGGTCTCAGCTGTCGTCGTCATCTCAGCTCACTCCTTCCACGCCGTCGCGGCGCGCGTTCTCGGGATCGAACACGATCGTCTCGGCCACCTCGGCAGGCGCGAACCGGCCGCCGAAGCTCGCCACGACGGTCTGGCCGATGCGGTCGCGGCCGCCCTTGACGAGGGCGAGGGCGAAGCTGCGGCCGATCGCCTGGGACATGTAGCTCGACGTCACCTGCCCGAGCATCGGGATCGGCGATTTTGAGTCAGCCCGGCCCTGGGAGGTGATGATCGCCTCGGCGGCCGGCGCGTCGTCCTCGGCGATGATCTGCGCGCCCTCCGGGAGCACGAGCTCGCGGTCCACCGGCAGCAGCGCAACGAGGTGCTTGCGGTTGGGGTCGTGGTTGAAGGCGCGGGCGAAGGAGCGGCTGCCGACGAACTCCTTGCGCGTCGAGACTGCCCAGCCCATGCCGAGGTCGTGCGGGCTGACGGTGCCGTCGGTGTCCTGCCCGACGATCGGGAAGGCCTTCTCGGCGCGCAGCACGTGCATCGTCTCGGTGCCGTAGGGGGTGATGCCGAACTCCTCACCGGCGGCTTCGACGAGTTCAGCGACCGCGCGACCGTACCAGGCCGGCACGTTGATCTCGAAGGCGAGCTCACCGGAGAAGGTGATCCGGCAGACCCGCGCCTCGATCGAGTCGCCGTCCTGACCGGCAGCTCCGGTGCTGGGGACGTGCAGGCGGGCGGTGCGGAACTCCATGAACCCGAAGGCCTCCCGGCTGACATCGAGGTCGGGGAACAGCTTGGCCACGGCCCTGCGCGACAACGGCCCGGCCACTGCGATCGTCGCCCACTGCTCAGTCACCGAGGTGATCGTTACGTCGAGTTCGGGCCATTCGGTCTGCGCGTACTCTTCGAGGTGTTCGAGGATGTGGGCGGCATTGCCGGTCGTCGTCGACATGAAGTACCGGTCCTCGGCCAAGCGCAGTGAGACGCCGTCGTCGATGACCACCCCTTCGGGGCCGCACATGAGCCCGTAGCGGCCCTTGCCGACGGCGAGCTTGAGGAACCCGTTGGTGTACATTCGGTTGAGGAACTCCGGGGCGTCGGCGCCTCGGATCTCGATCTTGCCGAGTGTCGAGGCGTCCTGGAAGCCGACCCGCTCACGCACGGCCGCGCATTCACGTGCGACGGCAGCGTCCATGTCCTCACCGTCGCGGGCGAAGAAACGGGCGCGCTTCCACTGCCCGACGTCTTCGAACACGACGCCGCGCTCAAGGGCCCAGAAGTGAGTGGGCGTGAGCCGTGCCGGATCGTACAGCTCCCCGTGCGAGCGGCCGGCGAGTGCGGCGAAGGACACCGGAGTGTACGGGGCGCGGAAGGTCGTGACGCCGAGCTCGCCGATTCCTGTGCCGAGGGCCTGGGCGATGACCCCGTTCGTCACAACCGAGGACAGGCGGCCCTGCTCGGCACCGGTGGCGATCGAGGTGTAGCGCTTGATGTGCTCGACGTTGCGCATCCCGGCGTTGATCGCCCGGACCGCGTTGCGCACGGATTCGTCGCGCTGCAGGTCGAGGAAGCAGGTGTCGAACTCGACATTCTCATCGGCGCGGTCGCTGCTCGGCAGGCGGGTCGCGCCCAGCCACACCGGGCGGACCTCGCCGCAGGCCTCGCGGCGCTGGCTGTCGGTGACGCCCGTTCCCGAGGCGGTGGCCGGCTCCGTGCCCGAGGCGGTGGCCGGGTCGCCGTGTTCGCGCACCCATGCGGTCGTCGCAGCAGCAGCCGCTCCGGCAGCCGTGCCTTCGGTCAGGCACAGCTCGGTGGTGTAGGTGCCGCAGACGGCGCCGGCCAGGTGCTGATCCCGCACGGGTGTGCTCGGGACGAAGCCGCTGAGGGTCTCGTCCCAGTGCAGGTCCCCGCGGCGCTGTGAGTGCAGGTGCACCGTCGGCGTCCAGCCGCCGGCGAGCAGCAGCAGATCGCAGTCGGTCTCCTGCTGGCTGGCTGCGTCGACAAGCGTGCCGTCGAAAGCACCGAAGCGCAGGCCGGTGACATGCCCGTTATCGCAGTCGCTGAGCGATTCGGTGACCGCGCACCCGCGGTGGACTGTGACGCCGGCGGTCTCGACCGCCTCGGCGGCGGGGTTCGTGCGCGAGTCGATGACCGTCACCTCGGCGCCGGCGGCGGCGAGCGCGGAGGCGAGCGGGTAGGGCGAGTCGTTCGTCGTGGCGATCGTGACCTGGCGGCCGGGCAGGATGCCGAAGCGGTGCAGCCAGCTGGCCGCGGCCGAGGCGAGCATGATGCCGGGCCGGTCGTTGTGGGCGAAGACGAGGGGGCGTTCGAGCGCGCCGGTGGCGAGCACCACCTGGTCGGCGGTGATGTGCCACAGCCGTTGCCGGGACATGCCGGCCGGTGCTCCGTCGAGGTGGTCGCGGCGGGATTCGACGGCGACGAAGTAGTTCGAGTCGAAGGCGCCGACGACGGCGGTGCGGGTGAGCACGCGGCACTCGTCGTAGGTGTCGAGTTCGGCGCGGACGCCTGCGATCCAGGCGGCGGCCGGCTGGCCTTCGATCGTCTCGTCGGAGGAAAGGGCGCGGCCGCCGAGGCGGAAGTCCTGTTCGGCCAGGATCACCCGTGCTCCGGTGCGCGCGGCAGCCCGGGCGGCGGCCAGGCCGGCAGGGCCTGCGCCGACGATGAGCACGTCGGCGAAGGTGCTGCGCTTGTCGTAGCGGGCGATCGTCCGCTTGCCCGGGTCGGCGGATTCGCCTGGGGCGGGCGGGTCCATGAGGCGGCCGAGGCCGGTGAGTGTGCGGGCGGTGATGCCTGGGCTGAGTTCGACGATGGTGGCCTGGCGCATCGTCTCGGTGACCCCGTCGATGGTGGTCTCGACGTAGGCGTTGGGCTCAGCAGTGCCGTCGGTGAAGATGCCGCGCGGCCGCGACCGGTACAGCGAGTCACCGCAGCGGGTGCGGCCTGCGGAGATGAGCGCAGAGGCCAGCGTGTCACCCGCGAGGCCGGTGATCGTCTCACCGTCGATCTCGAAGCTGATGGGGGTGTCGATATCGATGCCGGCTCCCGGCAGGCGGGTGCCGGGCTGGCCGCTGTTGGCGTATGGTGTGCGGGTCATGGCTGGCCCTCCTTCCGGGCGGTGTCCGCGCCCGAGGCGAGCGGCGCCTCGGCGGTGGTGGTGACGTGGGCATCGGTGCTGGCTTCCGGGGCGATGGCCCCGGCACGCGGGGTGGAGGTGAACTCATTGGTCACGGTGTTGCGGGTGACGGTGAGCCATTTGCGGCAGCCGGCGGCGTGGACCCAGCGTTCGGCGAAGTCCCCGCGCGGGTTGTCGCGGTAGAAGAGGAACTGGGCCCAGTCGGTATCCGGCAGGTTCGCGGCATCGGCCGGGTAGGCGACGTCGGCTTGGCCACCGTAGTGGAACTCGGTCTCCATCCGGGGACCGCAGTGGGGGCAGTCGATGATGAGCATGGTGTCTCCTGAGGTCTGCGATCCGGTCAGTGGGCGACGCCGGCTGCGCCGTGTTCGTCGACGAGGGCGCCGGTGTCGAAGCGCTCGAGGCTGAACGGGGCGTTGAGCTCATGCGGCTGGCCGGTGGCGATCGTGTGGGCGTAGACGTACCCGGCGCCCGGGGTGCCCTTGAAACCGCCGGTGCCCCAGCCGCAGTTGACGTAGAGATTGTCGACCGGGCTGAGCCCGACGACCGGGGAGGCGTCCATCGTGACGTCGACGTTGCCGCCCCAGGCGCGCAGCAGGTGGGCGCGGGCGAAGATCGGGAACAGCTCGACGGCGGCGGCCATCTGGTGTTCGATGACGTGGAAGGACCCGCGCTGGCCGTAGCCGTTGTAGGCATCGACACCGGCACCCATGACGAGTTCGCCCTTCTGCGCCTGGGAGACGTAGACATGGACGTGGTTGCTCATCACCACATTGGGGTGAACGATCTCGTGGAGTTCGGACACGAGTGCTTGCAGCGGCCGGGTCTGGATCGGCAGGCGGAAGCCGGCCTGCTCCGCCAGCGTCGAGGAGGCACCGGCGGCAGCGAGGGCGACGGATTCGGCGCCGATGGGCCCGAGGTTGGTCTGTACGCCCTTGACCTGGCCGTGTTCGATGTCGAAGCCGGTGACATCGCAGTTCTGGATGATGTCGACGCCGAGTTCGGAGGCCCGGCGGGCGAATGCCCAGGCGACCCAGTCATGCTTGGCGATCCCGCCTCGGGCCTGGTATGTCGCGCCGAGGACCGGATAGCGCAGATTGTCATCGATGTTGATGATGGGGCAGAGCTCTTTGACCTGCTCGGGTTCGACCCATTCGGCGTCGATGCCGGCCAGCCGGTTGGCCTCGACGCGGCGGACGGAGTCGCGGACCTCCTGCAGGGTGTGGGCGAGGTTGAGCACGCCGCGCTGGTCGAAGAAGATCTCATAGTCGAGTTCGTCTTCGAGGCCCTCCCACAGCTGCATCGAGTGCTCGTAGATCGCAGCCGACTCATCCCACAGGTAATTGGAGCGGATGATCGCGGTGTTGCGGGCCATGTTGCCGCCGGCCAGCCAGCCGCGCTCGAGGACGGCGACGTTGGTGACGCCGTGGTTCTTGGCCAGGTAGTAGGCGGTGGCCAGACCGTGGCCTCCGCCGCCGACGATGATGACGTCGTACCGGCGCTTGGGCTCCGGGCTGCGCCACATGAAGTCCGGATGCGCTGGCAGCACGCGCTGATCGTGCATGGTGCTCCTCTCGCACGCAGTCATCGGCACCGGCGCCTGTGCCGGGCTCAGACACCGTCCCATCACTGCAGGAGACGTCTGATCGACGACTGATATATCAATGTGACACCACGGTAGAATGTGACTAGGATCTCGTCAAGAGGTCCTTTCGCCGCGGTTCGTTCACCGCAGTGCGGCGCGATGAGGGGAGATGCTGATGCCGGAGGCGAGCTCACTGGCCGAGCGGGCCTATGTGCGCCTGCGCGATGCACTCGTGATGCTCGACATCGCCCCAGGTGAGCCGATCCGCGAGGCGAACCTCGCAGCAGAGTTCGGGATCGGCCGCACCCCGTTGCGCGAAGCGCTCAAGCGCCTGGAGAGCGAACACCTCGTCGTCTCGTATCCGCGCCGCGGCACCTTCGCCACGCAGGTCGAGATCGCCGACCTCGTCGACATCTCCGAACTGCGCAGCATCCTCGAGCCCGTCGCCGCACGGCGGGCTGCCGCTTGCCAGGATCCGCAGCTGCGCAGCCAGCTCGCAGCGCTCGCCGCCGAGGCCGCGGCGATCGACACGTCTGGTGCGATCAGAACGGCCGCGGCGGCCGATGCGCGGAGCCTGCTGGAGTTCGACACCCGTGTGCACCGGACGATCTACACTGCCGCCGGCAATCCGCACCTGAGTGAGACGCTCATCCGGCTCGACAGCCTCGCCACCCGCATCTGGTGCGTCCTCGCACTGCGCCTGCGCGGGGTCCCGCAGCACGTCGGCGAGCACGCCGAGCTGCTGGCCGCGATCCTCGACGGCGACGGCGAGCGCGCCGCCGACCTGGCCGCTGAGCACGTCAGCCACTTCGAGACGATGGTGCGCACCGCCCTGGGCACCGGCGGTCTCTGAGCCGGACGATGCGAGCCCACCACCACCTCGGGCACGGGCACCAAGACCTCGGGCACGGGAACCACCGCCTCGGGCATGGAATACTCGCCCGGGCTGCGGCGTTTATGCAGATGTGGATCACACACCCGATGGAAGGAGCACCATGGCCCTGTCCGATAAGAAGGTTGCATTCCTGCTCACACGCGGCGTCGAGCAGGTCGAACTCACCAGCCCGCGCACGGCGCTTGACGAGGCTGGCGCGCAGACATTCATCGTGTCCCCCAGCCAGGGCACTCTGCAGGCGATGGAGGGCGACTGGGAGCACGCCGAGGTCTTCGACGTCGACGTCCCGGTCGCCGATGCAGATGCCGCTGACTACGACATGCTCGTGCTGCCCGGCGGCACGCTCAACGCCGACTCACTGCGCCTTGATGCCGATGCCGGCGCACTCGTCGAGGCATTCTTCGCAGCCGGCAAGCCTGTCGCTGCGATCTGCCACGCTCCCTGGATCCTCGCCCAGACCGGTCTGGCCAAGGGGCGCAGGCTGACCTCGTACGAGTCGCTCAAGGTCGATATGCAGAACGCCGGGGCGACCTGGGAGGACTCCGAACTCGTCGTCGACGGAAACCTCATCACCTCTCGCAACCCCGGTGATCTGGAGGTCTTCAACAAGGCACTCATCGAAGCCCTCTCGAAGTGACGTTCAGCTGCTGACCGGTCCGCCGGCTGCAGCAGTGACTCCGGTGCCCGGGGCAGCGCTTCTGCTGCCCCGGGCACCGTCATGTGCAGCGCAGAACCGCTCGCACGCCGACATCGGCTGCACAAGGCGCCTTGATCCGATGCTGGTATCCTGAAGCCGATCAATCCGCCGACGAAGGAGCACCTTATGCGCAGAGTTCTGGCAGGTATCGCAGCAGTGTCCGTCGCCGCAGTCCTCGCCGGCTGCAGCGGAGGCGACGACGCCATTGATGACAGCCCGACCCAGCCCGCAGGCGCGGAGGCGACCTCCGAGGACACCGGTGGGGACACCTCGGGCGCGGACTCCGGTGACGGCACCCCCAAGGACGCCGACCTGGCCACCCATGAGTTCGCCACCAGCGCCCAGGATGCCATCGACGCCGCCGCCCAAGAGGCCGGCGACGGCACCGTCCACTCCATCGAGATCGATTGGGAGGACGACCACAGCGCTTGGGTCTGGACCGTCGCGACGCTCGTCGACGGCACCGACCACGAGGTCGACATCAACGCCGACACCGGTGAGATCGTCAAGACCGAAGAGGACAGCACCAACGACAAGGAGGAGGCCATCGATCTCAATGATCCGATGACCTTCGAAGAGGCCCGCGACAAGGCCCTTGAGGTGCGTGACGGCCGGATCACGGAATGGTCTTACAGCTGGGACGACAACCGCCTGGAGTACCAGTTCGACATCGAGCAGAACGGCGACTCAGAAGAGGTCACCGTCGACGCCGATACCGGTGAGGTCACCGAGGACTGAGCTGCAGCCATGAGGCCATGAGGCCGCCCCCTGCACGACGATCGCCCGGTCGCTGCGCTGACAGCGACCGGGCGACCCTCATGCGGGGGGGTTCCGCTTCCGAGGCGACCGCTCAGCTTCCGGAGACGGCGGCAGCGAGCTGATTGAGGGAGTCGTCGAGTTCGGCCTCGCTCACGAGCGGGAAGATCGAGGCGAGCTTCTCATCATCGATCTTCGACCAGTCGTAGGTGAGCGTCACCTCGGTCGAGTCGGCACTGAGCGGGCGCAGCTCGTACAGCCACTCCCAGCCGTCCGGGTTGTCTTTGTTCTTCTCCGGAGCCGGCTGCCAGCCGACCATCTTATCGCGGTCGAAGGCGGTGACGTGGTTGTACGTCTGGTAATCCCCACCCATGTGCTCGGCGTGCATGTTCATGACGAACACTTCGCCGACCGCCTGAATGCGATCCGACTTGTCATCTGAGCGCACCATGCCCGAGCCATCGAACTCGTGATGGCGTTCCGGCAGGCTGAGCAGGTCGAAGATCTCCTTGGCCGGGGCATCGATCGTGCGCGTGACGGTGATGTTCGTAGTGTTCTCAGTCATGTCTGCAACTCTGCCAACATTGCCCAGGGAGGACAAGGGACCTGGCGGTCACCTGGAGCGGATTGCCAGGATCTGCTGACCGGCCTGCCAGCACGTCTGCCGGCTGACGGCGTGCTGACCGGCGATGGTTCAGGACTGCAGGCGGCTGCGGTGGATAAGGGTGAGCACAGCGATCGTGTCACGGTCGGCATCAAGCCGATGGGTTTCCTGCGGGATGTCGGCGGTCTCGCCGGAGTCGAGGGCGATCGCTTCACCGGATTCGCCGGTCAGGGTGGCAGCTCCGCGATGGATCGTGATGACTGCCTCACCGGGGTTGGGGTGATCGGACAGCTGCGCGCCAGTGCGCATCGCGATGAGGATACGCACGATTGCGGCATTGTCCGAGGGAATCCGTTTGGTCGCCAGCTTCGTCGGCTCGTCGGCGGCGCGTTCGAGCAGCTCGCTGCCGACGTCGATGATCGAGAAGGACATGACTCCGAGTCTAGACGAGCCCGAACCCCTCCTCTAGGGTGCTGTAATGCCCTTCGCCATCATCACCCCACAGGCCAGTCCGCAGCCCGACGTTGAGCTCGGGGCCGCGATTGCGCGCGTGCACGTCGCCGGATGGCGGGAAGCCTACGGCCACCTGCTGGATGAGCGCTTCTACGACGATGCGGTGTTGGCCACCCGCACCGAGCAGTGGGCACAGTGGCTGACGCAGCCGGAGTCATGTGCGCGCACTCGCCTGGCCATTCGCACAGACGCCGGCACCCCGGTCACGACACCGGGCCTGTTGCCGAGCACCGATGTCATCGGGTTCGCGAGCGTCGGTGAGGCCCGCGACGACGACCGCACCGGCTTGGAGCTGTGGGCGCTGTACATCCTCAGCAGCCACTACGGAACCGGTCTCGGCCAGGCGCTTTTGGATGCGGCGATCGACACTGCGCCGGCCACCCTGTGGGTGGCCGAGGACAATCCGCGCGCCCGCAGCTTCTACGCCCGCAACGGCTTCACACCCGACGGCACCCGCAACGTCGACGCGGCCGCTGATGACCTGGCTGAGATCCGCATGACCCGCGGCCCCCAATGACCTGACAGCCCGGCCGCCTTACCAACCAGTCACCACACAGCTCGGCCACCGCACCAGCGGGCGGAACGCAGGAACCGCCTCGGGCGCCGATCTTGCGGCCCCGAGGCGGTTCGGCGCAGTGCTTGTCAGCCGCCGAGGCGTGCGCGGCGGGTGCGCAGCAGCAGGATCGCCGCCAGCACCGCACCGATGAGCACGATCGCTCCAAGGGCGATGCCGCCCCACGTGAGTGCACTCATCCACACCGACTGGCCACCGCTGGCAGCCTGATCGGCGCCGTCATCATCGGTTTCCCCTGCGCCTTCAGCACCCGGACCGTCGGTCGGGTCGCCGACGACATCCCAGCTCAGCGTGTACTCCCCCGGTGTGCCGAAGGACTCGCCGTGGATGTCTGAGTAGCTGAAGGCGAAGTAGTAGAACCCATCGAAGCTCACCGGTGAGGTCTTGAACTTCGGGTCGTCTTCGCCGTCGAGGTTGCGCGGGTTGACCGGCACCGCGGAGTTGAGCGCCAGTACCGTGGCCTGCCGGCTGCCGGTATAGGCGTGGCCCTCGTCGCCGAAGATGTCCTCCTGGTTGTCGAAGTCGTGTGCACCGGGTTCGCCGGGACGCACCGAGGTGACCTCCTGGCGCAGCGGGTTGAGGATCCACAGGTTCGGGTTGCCCGTCACCGCCTTGTCCTTGCCGGGGACTTCGAAGTCGGCGCGCACGCGGATCTGCTGGCCGTATTTGACCGGCACCTTGAAGTACTGCACCTCGCCGACGTTGATGCTCGAGGTCACCACTGGGTCCGTGAGCTCCGGGGCGGTGCCGAAAGAGGTGCCGCCGCCGAGCGGGCTCGCCTGATGACCGGGTGCGGGCAGGAAGTCGAGCTGCTCCGGGCCGGTCGCGGGCTCCGGGAAGTCATCGGGATCGGTTCCGGGCTGGACGACGAGGTTGAGCTCAAGCGGGAACGGCGTGTCCTTCGTCTGGTCGCTGCCGCCGGTGCGCTCGACGGTGACGATGTAGTCCCCGGCCTCGGTGAAGCAATCGGACCCTTCGACGCGGGCGTTGTCCGGGCCGATCGCACCGGTGTCGATGAAGGCGCTCGGCGGCAGATCGCCGAGGTTCATCGCGCTGGCCAGCGTCGTGTCGTTGCGCATGCAGTACTCGTTCTGCGCAGAGCTCACGACCATCTTCACCGCGTCATAGTCGACCCTGCCGGAGCCCGACCACGGCTGGATCATCGTCGCTGAGAGAAGACCGCGCTGGCCTTCGTCAAGATGGAACCTGTAGCTGCGGACGCCGGTCGACTCGGTGATCTCACCGGAGCCGGTCGGCAGGCTGTCGAGGTACTGGCCGGGCTGGATGTCGACGGCGGACGCACGGTCCTCACCGCCGGTGATCGGGGTGCCCTGGGCCTCGTAGCCGGTCAGCGCGGTACGCGCAGCGGCTTGCATCGAGGCCTGCAGGCTGGTGGTGTCCTCAGCATCAGCGTAGGTGCCCTGCGTCTCATCGGCGATGCAGGTGAGCTCCTTGCGGGCCTCCTCATCGACGCGCAGGCCGACGGTGTGGATCTTGAGGTCGACGCCGTCCTCGACGAGTTCCTTGGCCACATCGCACGGCGGCGGTGGGGCGCAGGTGTCCTCACCGTCGGACAGCAGCACGATGCCGCCGGATCCGTCGCCGGGTAGCTCGGCGGCGGCCTGCTTCAGCGCTTCGCCGATCGGCGTGTAGCCGGAGGCCTTGATCGAGTCGACCTGCTTCTTCAGCCCATCGGCGTCGATCGGCCCGACCGGGGAGAGCACCTCGATGTCCTTGCATCCGGCGGCCTTCTCCGAATCAGCGCTGCCGGTGTTCATACCATAAGCAGTCAGGCCGACCTGGGCGCTGTCGTTGAGGTTGTCGATGACCTCCTTGGCCGCATCCTTCGCAGCATCCAACCGGGTGGTG
This sequence comes from Brevibacterium luteolum, assembly GCF_025147615.1. Classification (NCBI taxonomy): domain Bacteria; kingdom Bacillati; phylum Actinomycetota; class Actinomycetes; order Micrococcales; family Brevibacteriaceae; genus Brevibacterium; species Brevibacterium luteolum. Next base: position 36,412 of record NZ_JALXPM010000004.1, read on the forward strand.
CCTTTGTCGTCGACGTCGGCGGCCTTCATCGAGCCCGAACCGTCGATGATGAGCATGATCGGCTGACTGCCGCCGCTGCTGCCTGCAGTCGAACCGCCGGCGGTGGCGGGATCTGCAAGCGGACCAGCCGCTGGAGTGTCCGCGCCCGAGGCGGTGGCCGACTCGGCAGCGGTCGCGTCCGCGGCGCGGTCGACGGTGGTGGCAGCGGAGCCGACGGTCGGGATGCTCAGCGTCAGAGCGCACGCGGCGAGTGCGGCTGCGATGCGAGTGGGCAATCTCATCGGATGTCCTTCGTCTCAGTCGTGGCCTGCCGGCAGCGATGCCGGGCGGGCACAGGATGGGCAGTTGGGAGCCAATGTACCCTGCCCCATCACGCGCTCAGGTGATCGAACGGCGCACCCGTGTGGCAATCTCGTGACACCGCGGTGAAACCCCGATGAACCCGCCCAGGTCCCTGCACATCGGAGGGCATCCCACCGCCGCGCGGCTGGAGCCGAGATGAGAAAGTCGCGGCATGACCGGCCTGGGTCCTCGCATTCGGGGCGAATCGGGAGTTGAATGCGGAGAAGAACGCAACCGCGGAAGGACTTCCCCCATGACTTCGCGTCAGCGACTGGCGACTCTGGCTGCCTGCACCACTGTCGGGCTCGGCGCCCTGACCGTCGCCCCGGCCGCCGCCCACACCCTGCTGCACGACACACACTCGGCACGCACCGTCGCAGCCGGATACGCCGAGACCCACCAAGCCGAGCCGGCCTCCCACTCCACTGCCGAACGCCGCGAGTCCAGGCCGGAGACCGAACCGGAGGCCCGCCTCGGCGACGCCGGTGACAAGCAGCCGGACACGAGCCGACAGCCTGAGCTCACCGCCCCGCAGGAGACCCCGACCCGGCCGCCCGGCGAGCTGGGCGAAAAGGCGCCTGCCGCCTCGGGCGTGGCACCGGGCAAGGCCTATGCGGCCGCCGCCGAGGACTACGCCTACCCTGCTGCGGACGTCAGCCGGTGGCTGCACGAGGGCAGCGAAGCGAAGGGGTACCCGGATGAGAAGATCGTGTTCCTCACCTTCGATGACGGGCCGACGGAGCAGACGACGAAGAACCTGAAGGTGTTGAGCGACCACGACGTGCATGCGACGTTCTTCCAAGTGGGCAAGCAGATCAACAACTCCACAGCGCCGATCGTGCGAGAGGTCATCGACCAGGGCAGCGCGTTGGCGATCCATTCGCACTCGCATGACTACAAGCGGCTGTACCCCGGCAAGCAGGCCGCCGCCGGGCAGATCGGCCGAGACTACGACCGTGCGGTCAAGGCCGTGCGCGGGGTGCTCGGTGAGGACTACGCTTCGACGGCCTACCGGTATCCCGGCGGGCACATGTCGTGGAAGAACATGCAAGCCGCCGATGCGGCACTCGCCGACCGGGGCGCGACGTGGGTCGACTGGTCAACCGTCAACGGCGATGCCGAACCGGCCAGCCGCAGACCCCACGACGTCGCCGGTCAGCTCAAGCGCCTGACCCAGCGCCGGGACGCTGAGAAGAACCCGAACGTCGAGGTCGTACTCATGCACGATGCGAAGAACAAACAGCTGACGACCCAGGCGCTGCCGGCGGTCATCAAGCACTACCAGGACGCCGGCTACCGTTTTGGGATCATCGGTTGAGCATGCTGGTCAGCTGACGGCGGAGGTGCAGGCCGGGCGTAGACTGCGTTCATGCGCTTTGCTGCCCTGACCGCCCGGCTCATCATCCCTGCGATCTGGCTGGGCCTCATCATCGCCATCGACCTCATCGAGGCACCCCTGAAGTTCCAGGCGCCGGGGATCACGATCCCGCTGGGACTGGGCATCGGGCGGCTCGTCTTCACCGCGATGAACAGCGTCGAAGGCGTGCTCGCGATCATGCTCATCGCAGCTGTCGTCATGACCCGGCAGATCCGCCCGGCCTGGACGCTGCTCGCGACGATCACCGGCGTCCTGCTCATCAAGGTCGCCATCGTCCGCCCGCTGCTCAACGCCCGCACCGAAGCGGTCTTGAACGGCACCGGCGCCCCGGGAAGTGCCGTGCATCTGGTCTACATCGCCCTCGATGCGGTGCTGTTCTGTGTGCTCGCCGCCTTCACCTGGGTGCAGGCCCGCACGCTCGTCGCACCGGCTGCCGCAGCCGGTGCGGCACCCCACGCGCAGGGCCCTCAGCCGGCGAGGCATCATATTCGTTCTGCGTGATTGGGCCCTGCCCACCCGCATGTGCCGCGCCCGGCGCTGCTTGCGGGAGCGTGAAGAACGGGTGCGCGATGTCTGTTCAGGACTCGGCGGGTGCTGGGATGTCACCGACAGGGCCGTCACAGACCGGGGCGGCGCCGACTGAGGTGTCACCGGCCGACTGAGGTGTCACCGTTTGTCGCGCGGGATGCGGCCCATGAGGTAGAACTCCGGGTTTGGGGTCATCCCGGTGACAGTGGCCATCCGGTTCGACAGTCCGAAGAACCCGGTGATGGCGGTGATGTCCCAGGCGTCTTCGTCGTCGAACCCGTGGGCGGCCAGGGTCGCGAAGTCGTCATCGCAGATGAGCCACGGGGTCTGCTGGACCTTCATTGCGAAGTCGAGCATCGCCTTCTGCCTGGCGGGGATGTCGGCGTGCCGGTAGTTCAGGGCGACCTGATCGGCGATGTGGGAGTCCTTCTCGAAGATCCGCAGCACCGCCCCGTGGGCGACCACACAGTACAGGCACTTGTTAGCCGCCGAGGTGACCGTGATGATCATCTCCCGATCGGCCTTGGTGAGGTTGCCGGTGTCCTTCTCCATGAGCGCGTCGTAGTAGGCGAAGAACGCGCGGAACTCCGCAGGCCGGCGCGCGAGGTGGACGAAGACGTTGGGCACGAAGCCGGTCTGCTGACCGACCTCTTCGATGCGGGTGCGGATGTCGTCGGGCAGGTCGGTGAGCTCAGCGACAGGATAGCGATCTGTGGTGTGCGTCATACTCACACGATAGGGGCTGCCCGCAGTCTCCGACGCAGCGTCTCAGAGACTCAGCGCAGCAGAGTCTCAGCTCCTCGTTGCCTCAGCCGGCATCATGCCATGCCTGACCCGCCAGCGCTGCACGAGCACGAGGACGAGGCACATGATCGCCAGGCACACCACGGCAGCGAGGAACCATAGGGCCAGGCGCAGCAGTGTCGGCGGGCCGCCGAAGACGGCGATCGCTGCGCCAGCACTGGCAATGCCTGCGATGATCCACACAGGCAGCCCGATCCCGGCGCTCACCCAGCGCGGGAACGCAGCTGCCGCAAGAGGGATCGCTGCGGCCACCGCGACGGCTGTCGTTGTGAGCAGGAAGAGGACGATGATGAGCGCGGCGACAGGTGTCGAGAAGAGCTCGTCGAAGACGCTGCCGGGCACGGCTTCGGCGCCGACGATCGGCTTCCAGGCGAATGCGGCGATGAGACCCATGAGCGCGACCACGACCGTACTGACGGTGAACATCGAGACGAGTCCGTGGAAGCGCACTCCGCGATCCACGCGCTTATCGCCGATGAACACCAGCGGCACGACTGTGCCGAGGAGGCCCAGGAAGATCGCCGCGAAGACTTCCGTGTCCTCGATGATTGTGAGGTCGTTGCCGTGCACGAGCCTGAAGTGCACGCCGACGACGAACACGGTGCCGATGATGAGCCAGATGAGCGCCATTCCCGCACAGTGCCCGTCGTCGGAGATCCAGCGCGGCGGACGCCGATCGGCCGGTTTCGAGCCCGGGGACTTGTCCGGGCGCGGGTGCGGGACTCGCGGCCCGGGTGTCCGGGACCGAGGCGGGGGCTGCGATTGCGGCTGCCCCGGCACCGCCCGCTGAGTCGGGTGACCTGGGCCGGCGTGGGGCGGCCGGTGTCGTGGTGGCGGCTGGTGACCTGGTGGCGGCTGCCAGTTTCCGGGCGGCGGTGGAGGCGGTCCGGGTGGCCGCCCTGGTCCGGGCGGCGGCGGAGGTCCGGGTGGTGGCGGTGGTCCGGGCCGGCGGGGCGGACGCGGCGGGTAGGGCGGATGGCTCATCTCAGGCCTGCCTGCCTGCTGTCGCGGCTCTGGGCTCGGCCGGCTGGCTGCGTCCGGTGAAGGCATCCATCGTGTTGTTGACGCCCAGGACGTTCATGATCTGGTCGAACCAGCCCGCCGGCAGCATCCGCACGAGCGGCAGGGTGCGCACGAACCGGGGCATGATGAGCTGGATGCGCCCGGACTCGATCGCGTCGAGGGTCCGGCCTGCGGCATAGTCCGGGCTGAGGATCGGCAGCAGCCGCGGGAACTTCGTCTTGACGCCAGCGAACATGCCGGTGTCGATGTAGTACGGGCACACGACGAAGGAGTCGACACCGGTGTCGTCCTTGGCCAGTTCGACGCGCAGTGATTCGGCGAAGCCGACGGCGGCGAACTTGCTGGCCGAATAGTCGGTCTGCTTGGCCACCCCGACGAGCCCAGCAGCGCTCGCGATCGTCACCACCAACCCCGATCGGCGGGCGATCATGCCGGGCAGGAACGCCCGCGTCACCCAGTACAGGGCAAGCGTGTTGACGGCGAAGGTCCGCTCGATCTCCTCATCGGCAGCGTCGAGCAGCCGCTTGCCGGTGACGATCCCGGCGTTGTTGACGAGCACATCGACCGTGCCCGTCTGATCGGCGGCGGCGGCGACTGCCTCCCGGTCGGTGACGTCGACGGCGAACGAGAGCGCCTCACCGCCTCGGGCCCGGATCGCCTCGCAGACTTCCGCACCCGAGGCGGGCGAGAGATCCCAGATCACCACCCGGGCGCCGCGGGCGGCAGCACCTTCGGCGAGCAGCCGGCCGATGCCGCTGCCGGCACCGGTGATGAGGACGGTTCTGCCGCTCAAGGGGTGCTTCATCGTGGCCGCCTTCCGCTTCTGGCACTGCATCCGTGCTCAGCGGATGCGCATTGCTGTCCTGCGTCTCAGATTACCGCCGGATCCGGCTCGAATGCCGAACCGCGTGCCGAGCCGGTGGAGGCGGCAGGATAGGATCCTCCCTGTTCACCGGCACTGCGGACAGAAGATGACGACTTGATTCGATGACGACGGAGCAGGCAGTGCCACCCCACCTCACATGTGAAGGACTCTTGCATGACTGCTGCCGTTTCATTCCGCCGCCGGCTCGCTGCCGGGCTCACCGCGATCGCGCTGGCCTCCGGCGCCGCACTGGCCGCACCGGCCCCTGCTGAAGCCGCGAACAAGACGTGCGCGGTGAAGATGTCGAACAGCAAGCCGCGCCAGTACTCGAACACCTCGGTGCAGGTCTCGAAGGTCGGCTCGAAGGCCAAGATCCAGACGGTCGCGCACTACAAGACGACGAAGACGAAGAAGAAGGCGACCGCCTCGACGAAGGGCCGGGCGAACGTCAACTACTACATCTCCGGCGCCACCCCGAACCGCAAGGTCAAGGTCACCGTCACCGCCACGAAGGGCAAGACGAAGTGGACGTGCTCCACGTCGTTCACCCCGCGCAGGAAGTGAGACCCAGCTGCCGCCTCGGGCCCGGTGCCTTAGGCGGCAGCGCCGTCACCGGGACAGGGCGGAGATGACGACCGAGACGATCATCGCGAGCACGAGCGAGTTGAACCCGAAGGCGACGACGACATTGGTGCGCACCTGCCTCCAGGCAGCCTTCGTGCGGATCTGTGCTGAGATGCCCGCGGCCATCGTCGAGGCGAGCACTGCCAGGGTAAGGTAGTCGTCGAACTCCTCGGGCGGTTCGCTGTGGAAGCGGATGTGGCGCCTCTCGACGGCCGGCACGTTGAGGTGCATGTAGGCGGCGGCGAAGGCGAAGACCATGAACACCCAGGAGGCGGCAACGGCGAGGACGCCGAGTGCGAGGTAGAGCAGCGACTGGCGCACCACCTCAGTCTGGGCGAGCACGACGGTGAGGAAGATGGCGAAGGCGGCAGCGGTGACAGCGAAGTTCGTCGCACCACTGAACCCGAAAGCCCGCGCCCACCAGCGGCTCTGCACCCGGACTTCGCGACGCACCTGATCGATGAGCGCCGGTCCGCGCAGAAGCTTGTAGCTCCGTATCGTCCACGTGACGTAGATGAGGACGAAAAGGTTCCAGAACAGCAGGTAGAAGAGGACGACGAGCTCAGTCCGCAGCGATCCGTCCGTCGAGTCTGGGCGCAGCAGGAGGATTCCGGCCGTTTCGATCAGCAGGGTCAGGAGGGTCGCCGCAGCGGTCGAAACGGAGTAGCGGACAACATCGGTCGAAGTCTTCAACGGCTTGCCCTCACTCGGATCGCGGGTTCGGCACTGAGGACAGTGTAGCCAGACAGATGCGGTATGCGGCGGTGATCGGCCGTGACCAGTCCGGGTGCCATAGGATCGATGTGAACTCCGTCACCAGCACTCTGAGACCGGAAAGGCACCGCTCATGCGCCCTGGCACGCCCTCAGTCCTCTCCGCCGCACTCCTGACATCGCTCATGGTGCTGGCTGGTTGCGGCAGCAGTTCGCAGCCACCAGCCGATTCCACTCCAAGCTCTGCCCCCGAGGACACGGCCGGGGAGGATGCGCCTGAGGGTGGCGAGCAACCCGTCGCCGAGGATGCCACGGGCCCAGCGCAGAAGGACGGTGCAGGCACGGGTTCGAAGGCTGATCCCATGTCCGCCGTTGAGCAGAAGGTCGGTGCGGCAGTGGAGTCGGTAATGGGTCGCGGCGCCTGCAGTGAGCGAGAAGAGTTCACTCCCGGCACACCGCTGAGTGAGTGGAGCCGACTCGACGAGGGACCTCAGGATGATGGCCTGTTCGGGCCGCTGGAGGGAGCGCTGGTGGCCGTCGACTGCGTTCGATCGGCCCCGACAGAGATGTATCCCGACGGCAAGGAACGCGTACTGCGGCGCTTCTTCACCGACAGCGCCGATGTCGACTCCGACTTCCACCAGACGATGCCGTCGGTGCAGGGTGACTACGAAGCGGCCTTCTTCACCCATGACGACGAGAAGTGGACGGCGTACACACACCTGGCTGAGCAGAACACCATGGATATCCTGGAGACGAAGCTCGGTGCCGCATTCCACGGACCCGATGACTTCCAGCCCTGATGTGCTGATGCTGAAGTCCCCCGAAGCGTGCTGGTCAGGGGACTTCGCGCTCGGCCGCGACCGCCGATTCGCGCTTTATCAGATGACACTGGCAGCGCTGAAGCCGATGTACGGCCCAGCATCAGGACTGACACGCTCCACCAGCACAAGACGAAGGCCCCTGACCACGTCTTCTCTGGTCAGGAGCCTTCGCCATCGCGCGGAGGATAGGGTGAGTGGTTTCACGACATCGTTCACCCCTACCGCCTAGATCCCGAGTGCACATGTCTCACGAGATCGTTCCAGGCATGTCGCACGTCATCGTTCACGACTCAACCATGGCATTACACGGTGAGGAGATGTCCGCAGCCTTGACCTGCCATTCCCACAGATCCTGTGGCCATTCGGTGGCAAAGCCAGTAATAGCTAGCACAGACAAGCCGCTATGAGCGAGCAACCGCGGAGTACGACCGATACCAGCGAGGGCCGCAGACCGACGCTTTGCGATCGTGTTCGCGCGCAGTTTTCCACAGCGAAACCCGGAACGATGACGCGAGACATCAGCCCCAAAAACAAAAAGAAATCTCGGGACATCGAGTGAACGATGTCCCGAGACTTCACAGCGCGGAGGATAGGGGATTTGAACCCCTGAGGGCGTTAACCCAACACGCGTTCCAGGCGTGCGCCATAGGCCGCTAGGCGAATCCTCCGCAGGAAATCTTACCGGAACCCGAACGTTAAGCGAAATCGAGCCCGCGCGACCGGCGGCGCACCTGTCCTACCGCGCTGCTGCCGCGGACACCGGGGCTCACAGCGCGATTCCCGTCGCAGAGCACGAAGAACTCGATTCGGCAACGACTGCCGACCTCTCGCACCCCTACCCGAGACATCTGGGCGAATGCGTGTCATAGTGGCACACGGCGAGTCCTGCGCATCCAGCGTCGGCGCCGCCGAAATGCCTGTCTTCCCCTTCCTCGAAAGGCATACATGCGCTACATAGCTTCTGCGACTGCGACTGCGACTGCGGTCGCCGCCAGCATGCTGACCGGACTCGGGCTCGCACCGTCCGCCGCCCTCGGCGCGGACCCGCAGCCTGAGATGAACGAAATCGATCTCGCCGAGATCAGCGACGCCGGCATCGGGATCCCCGGTGCCCGCGACCGCTCAGCGGCAGTCGAATCCGCAGCCGCCCAGCAGAGCGCGGATCACTTCTCGTTCCTGCCCTCCCTGCTGCGCGCACCCGCACCCGGGACCAGCGGCACCGCCGCCCTGGCACAGCCGCTCGCCCACCCTGCCAGCGCGACCGGTGCCTCGGCGCCGGACGGCGACTCACCGAGGGATGCGATCCACGGTTCGGCCTCTGACATCACCGAGGACGGCCGCACGATCGCCGCCCTGTCCGATGTCGTCGAGCCAGCCGATGACGCTCCCGGCATCGTCGGGGTCGTGTGGCGCGGGGCAGAGGACGCCGAGGTGGAGATCCGCACCCGCACCCACGGTAAGTGGAGTGCCTGGTCGGGTCTCGACTCCGACAACGACCCCAAGCAGCCCGGCGCCGCGGGCACCGAACCGTACTCGCTGGCCGGGATGGATGCCGCGCAGCTGCGCATCCTCGGCGACGCCACCCCGCACGACGCTCGGATCCTCAGCATCGACCCGAAGCGCTGGAGCGGCGATGAGACCGCCGTTGAGTTCAACACCCCGGTGACCGAGGGCGCTGCCGACAGCGCCGCAGACCAGGCGCCTGCCGCCTCAGGCACGGCTGCGACGATGGCCTACGCACCCGGTGCCGCGGCGGCCCAGACCATCGCCAAGGACAGCGGTGTGAAGGCTCCGAAGATCGAGCACCGCAAGGCGTGGGGTGCCGCGAAGCCGAAGTCGGATCCGGATACGACTGCGAAGGTGCAGGCCGCGGTCGTTCACCACACCGGCGGGTCGAATGACTACACGGCCGAGGACGTTCCGGCGATCCTGCGCGGCATCCAGCACTACCACCAGCAGGGCCGCGGCTGGGATGACATCGGCTACAACATGCTCGCCGATAAGTACGGCCGCCTGTGGGAGGGCCGCGGCGGCGGGCTGAAGAAGAACCCGGTCGGCGCGCACGTGGTCGGCTACAACCAGGGCAGCTTCGGCATCTCGGTCATCGGCAGCTACGGCACGTCCGCGCCCCCGCAGGCCACCCTGGATGCGGTCGATCATGCGATCGCCTGGAAGCTCGCGCTCTCCGGTGTCGATGCCGGCGGCAAGACCACGCTCAAGGGAACGAAGATCAACGTCGTCTCCGGTCACCGGGACCTCGGTCAGACCGACTGCCCAGGCGATGCGCTCTACGGGAAGCTGCCGCAGATGCGCAAGGACATCGCCGAGATCCAGAAGAACGGCGAGCCGGTGAAGAAGGACCCGCTGAAGGAAGAGAAGAAGGGCGAGGAGAAGGGCTCAGGTCTGCAGCCGGGTGCCACCGACCGCAACGCCTGAACCGCGCAGGCTAGCCGACCTCAGGTCACGAACGGGCGGGCTGGAAGTTATCCCCAGCCCGCCCGATCGCTTCGCTGGCACGGTCGGCGAGACCTCCCCGACACACGTCACCGGCTCAGTCGACGCGGCCCTCGTGCCGGTCAGCTGTCGCGGCCCTCATAGGTGACGCCGAAGAAGTCGAGCTCCAGGGCCACCGTGCGCTCTCAGCGGGCGGTGAGCTCCTCGACCCGGCCCGCGGCCTCGGCAGCCGGCCACACCCGGTTGAGCTCGTCGACGAGGAACTGGCACCACGAGCTGAACGCCTCCCCGCGGTGCAGCTCGATCCACTCGGAGTGCACATAGCGTTCAGGCAGCGGGGCGTCGCGCTCACCCCAGTCGAGGTAGAGCCACTCGGCGATGACGAGCATGACGAGCAGGTCTGCGTATTCGGCCTGTGCAACCGCATCGTACATCTCGGCCTGGAACCCGGCTGCCGCGCGCGAAAGCTGCGAGTTCCGCCAGTCGTCCTCGGTCACGCCGAGCTGTGTGAAGGCCTGCTGGAAGTATCCGTCCTCATCGGTTGCGAGCATCCCGAGCTGGGCGGCGAACCGCAGCTTGGAGTCGAGCCGGTCGGCGTGCGCCACACACCCGCCGAGCATCGAGAGGAAGGCGTCGAAGAACTGATAGTCCTGCACGAGGTAGCCAGCCAGCACCGCATCGTCGATGGTGCCTGCGAACAGCTCGTCGACGAAGCGGTGCCCGACTGCGGCGTCCCACTGCCCGGCGCTGTCGCCGAGCCGCAGCCGCCCGGCCGGGGAATCGGCCGCAACGCGAATGGTCGTGTGGATCTGTGTCATGTGATCTCCCTCCGCCGGTATCACCCGGATCAGGTTCGTAGGGTCTGTCTGCGCACTCTCAGTGCCCGCGCGGGCACTCCCCTGTCAACACCCTCACTGTAGCCCGTCTCCCGTGCCCGAGGCGGTGGCCGGCTCAGGCGTTTTTGGTTCGGTCCCTGCCTGGTCTAGACTGTTATGCGGCTCCCCGTGTGGCGTCATCTTGTGAACTCCCCCAGGGCCGGAAGGCAGCAAGGGTAAGCGAGCTCTGGCGGGTGCACGGGGAGTCCTCGCATTCATGCGCTGTCACAATTGCGCAACATCCCCCGGCACTGTTTGCGCAGGTCACATGCCATCTGCTCGCCGATCGGCGGGCTGAGAGCGCGCATTGTTCCACAGCCGTTACATCGCGCTTCCTATATTTGTGCTGTCGCCTTCCCATTCCTGCCCTCGCAGTTCTGCGACTGTGCATCGTCTCCACTGCCATGAGAAAGGTCCCTCATGCTCCGTCGCCGCCCCCTCGTTGCCGGCCTCAGCGTCTCGCTCGCCATCGCCCTCGCCGCCTGCACTGCGACACCCGATGCCGAGCGCCGATCCGCGGCAGCTCCGAGCGCGGACCCGCATCCCGCACCCGAGGTGACGGTCTCGGTCGTCGATGATGACGACGCCTCCCCCACACCCACCTCGGCGACGGGCGCCAGCGGCACACCCGAGGCAGACAGCACCACCGGCGCAGCCGATGCTGATGGTAAGAGCATCGAACTCGACCCCAGCGGGCACTTCGCACTGACCGTGTCCGGCGGCGAATTCACCGAGGTCACCGTCACCGACGCCGACCACCCCGAGGTGAGCGTCGACGGCACCTTCGACTCCGGCGCCCAGGGAAGCGATCCGAGCGCGCCGGCCACCGCCTCGGCGACGGAGACTGAGAGCGCCAACACCGGCGGCAGCGCTTCAGACGCAGACGCGACCCCCAGCGAAGACGACACGCCCAGCGGTGCCAGCACTGACCGCAACAACAGCACTGACAGCGGCGGCGAAGCCGATCCTCAGGGCACCCGCTGGGTCTCCAGCTATGGGCTGGCCGGCAACGCCGAGTACGAGTGGAAGGCGACGACCGTCGCCCCGGATGGCGCCACGCATGAAGCTTCCGGGACGATCACGACGACCGAACCGCAAGGCCGTTCGGCGCGGATCTTCACCGTCATCGGCGATGACCAGGAGGTCGGCGTGGCCGCCCCGATCATCGTGAACATCGGCGCGACCGTGCCCGAGTCCTACCGCGATGACATCGAACACCGGCTGTCCGTGAGAGTCACCGACGAGGACGGCAAGGAGCGCGAGGTCGAGGGCTCGTGGGGCTGGCTCTACGACACCGACGGGATCTCGCGGGTGCACTACCGGCCCAAGGAGTTCTGGCCGGAGCACTCGAAGGTCAAGGTGACAATGGCCCTGGAGGACGTGCCGTTCTCGCAGACGCGCTTCGGTGAGAAGGACGTCTCGCTGGACTTCTCGATCGGCCGTGAGCAGACCACGACCGCCGATGCCAAGACGCACCGGATGATCGTCACCCGCGGAGATGAGACGATCATGGACTACCCCGCCTCGCTCGGCGCGGCACGCTCACCCTCGTTCAACGGCACCCATATCGTCATGTCGAAAGCGGCGAACTACACGATGACCTCGGAGCGCTGGGGGTATTCGACGCCAGTGCGCTGGGCGGTGCGCATCCACAACAACGGCGAGTTCATCCACGGTGCACCGTGGTCGGCCGGCTCACAGGGCTCGGCGAACGTCTCGCACGGCTGCATCAACCTCACCAATGAGCGGGCCAAGGAGTACTACGACTCCGCGATCTACGGCGACCCGGTCATCGTCAAAGGCTCCTCGGTGTCCCTGTCGAAGGAGTCCTCAGACGTCTCCGATTGGGTCTACGACTGGGATGAGTGGCAGGAGCTCTCCGCACTCGACTGAGCGTGAGCGCAGCACCGCAGTTCCGCAGCACCGAGCGGGCGGGCAGGCGCGCGGGCTGGCAGTCGCACAGGCGGGCAGGCGCACAGGCGGGCAGCTGACTGGGGGCCAGGAGATTCACTCTCTTGGCCCCCAGTCGTGTCCCGGCGGTGCGGTCAGCTCTCGTCGGCGTCCATCAGGGTCGAGCGGATGAGGAACCGCTTGCCGGTCGGCGTCTCGACGCTGAATCCGGCGCCGCGCCCGGGCACGACATCGACGGTCAGATGTGTGTGCTTCCAGTAGCTGAACTGCTCGGCTGACATCCAGAACTCCAGCTCCGAGGTGGTGCCAGCCGGTCGTGGGATCTCGAACCGGCCCAGCAGCACGTCGGCATCCGAGGTGAGGAACTCTCCGGCCGGGAAGCACATCGGCGTCGACCCGTCACAGCAGCCGCCGGACTGATGGAACATCAGGTCCCCATGCTGGTCGATGAGCTGCTGGAGCAGCTCGACGGCAGCCTCTGTCAGGGCGACCCGTGAACGGGTCTCCCCCTCGATCGTCGGCGCGGAGTCGAGCACGGCCGGATCGGCTGACGCTGCGGCGGCTCCATCGGCAACGGTGGTGTCATCGGACATCGGACCTCATCTCCGTGCACATGCGTGCACTGTGCTGCTGCGACGGGCCGGCAGCCGGGCCGGCGAGCGGTCTGACCGCGGGTCGGCGAGCGGTCTGACCGCCGGCCGGCACAGGTGCTGTGTTCCGGTCCGGCCCGTCGCAGATGGCAGGATCAGAAGAAGCCGAGGGCGTCTTCTGAGTAGCTGACGAGCATGTTCTTCGTCTGCTGGTAGTGATCGAGCATCATGAGGTGGTTCTCCCGGCCGATGCCCGAGGACTTGTAGCCGCCGAAGGCCGCATGCGCCGGATAGTTGTGGTAGTTGTTCACCCACACGCGTCCGGCCTGGATCTCACGGCCGGCGCGGTAGGCGACGTTGCCGCTGCGGCTCCACACGCCGGCACCGAGGCCGTAGAGGGTGTCATTGGCGATCGACATCGCATCGTCGTAGTCGCTGAACGAGGTCAGTGCGACGACGGGCCCGAAGATCTCCTCCTGGAAGATGCGCATCGAGTTCTGGCCCTTGAACACCGTCGGCTGGATGTAGAAGCCGCCGGCCAGGTCGCCGTCGAGTTCGAGCACCTCGCCGCCGATGAGCACCTCGGCGCCCTCCTGCTTGCCGATGTCGAGGTAGGACTTGATCTTCTCGAACTGGTCGTTCGATGCCTGCGCACCGACCTGCATATCAGTATCGAGCGGATTGCCCTGCTTGATCGCTCTGACGCGCTCGAGCCCAGCCTCGACGAACTCATCGAAGATCGACTCCTGCACGAGTGCGCGCGACGGGCACGTGCACACCTCGCCCTGGTTGAGGCCGAACATCGCAAAGCCCTCCAGCGCTTTGTCGTAGAAGGCATCCTTGTCCGCCATGACATCAGCGAAGAAGATGTTCGGGCTCTTGCCGCCGAGCTCCAGGGTCACCGGGATGAGGTTCTGGGAGGCGTACTGCATGATGAGCCGGCCGGTGGTGGTCTCACCGGTGAAGGCGACCTTGGCGATGCGCTTGTTCGAGGCCAGCGGCTTGCCGGTCTCCACGCCGAAGCCGTTGACGACGTTGATGACGCCCGGCGGCAGCAGGTCGCCGATGAGGTCGACGAGCACCATGATCGAGGCCGGGGTCTGCTCAGCGGGCTTGAGCACGACGCAGTTGCCGGCTGCCAGGGCCGGGGCGAGCTTCCACACGGCCATGAGCAGCGGGAAGTTCCACGGGATGATCTGGCCGACGACGCCGAGCGGCTCCTTGAAGTGGTAGGCGACGGTGTCTTCGTCGATCTGGGACAGCGCGCCCTCCTGGGCGCGGATCGCACCGGCGAAGTACCGGAAGTGGTCGACCGCCAGCGGCAGGTCGGCGTTGAGCGGTTCGCGGATCGCCTTGCCGTTGTCCCAGGTTTCGGCGACCGCGAGCATCTCGAGGTTCTCCTCCATCCGGTCGGCGATCTTATTCAGGATCACCGCCCGTTCAGCCACCGAGGTCTTACCCCAGGCCGGCGCGGCCTTGTGGGCGGCGTCGAGGGCGAGTTCGACATCCTCGGCCGTGGACTGCGCGACCTCGGTGAAGGCCTGGCCGGTGACCGGGGTGATGTTCTCGAAGTAGTTGCCCTTGACCGGCTTGACCCAGTCGCCGCCGATGTAGTTGTCGTAACGCGACTCGAAGGCGACCTTGGCGCCCTCAGATCCCGGCTGCGCGTAGACAGTCATGGATGCTCCTCATTGAGACGGTTGGAGGGTGCGACAGCACCTCTGCAGGCCGCAGGGGCGCGGCGTACCCTCACCCTATGGGGGTGTGATGCAGATCTCAACAGGCACCGGCTGGGGATTCGCACACAACCCGGCCACCGCCTCAGGAGCGGTGGAGAACCTGCCGCGCACCTCAGGTGACGACCGGCCGGGAGCGGCCGAGCAGCAGCGCGATGACGAAGGCTGAGGCCATCATCGCGCCGATGAGGATCGTCACCCCGGTCCAGCCGCCGAGCTCCCATGCGGCAGGCGCCAGGTTGCCGTTGATCGAGGAGCCGCCGTAGTAGAAGAGCATGTACATCGATGCCGCCTGCGCCGGCACCCCGACCGAGGCCTTCGCACGCACGGCCACCCAGGCTGAGGCCAGCGAGTGCATGATGAAGAAGCCCATCGCCAGCACTGCCATGCCGGCGATGATGACGACCAGCGGGCGGGCGATGAGCAGGCCGATGCCGATGAGCGCGATGAGCGAGCCGAACGGCATGACCGCTCGCAGCGAGTACCGGTCGGCGGCACGGCCGGCGAGCGCGCTGACGGTGCCGGCGACCGGATAGATGAGGTAGAGCAGGCCGATCGCGCCGATCGACAGCAGATACGGTTCGGCTTCGAGACGGAACCCGAGGACGTTGAAGGCACCGACGAACACGCCCATCCCGAGCCCGCCGGTGAGGTACAGGCCCAGCAGCACCGGGTCGCGGAAGGCCCGGCCGAAGCTGCCGATGAGTTCGCGCGGGGACTGCCGGCGGGGTTCGAAACCGCGGGATTCGGGCAGCAGCGCCCAGCATGCGGCCGCGCAGACGACCGATACGACGGCAGTGACAGCCAGGGCCATGTGCGCAGGGCTCAGCGGCATCGCCGCGGTGAGCCCGAAGCGGTCGAGGAGGTCGATGGTGCCGGTAGTGACGAGTCGGGCTGACAGCCCGCCGATCGTCGTGCCGAAGATGTACAGGCCCGTTGCCGAGGTGGCGTAGGACGGGTGGATCTCCTCACGCAGGTACACTGCGGCAGTCGCCGGCAGTCCGGCGAGCACCACGCCCATGACGAAGCGGGCGGCGAGGAACAGCGCCCAGTCGTCGACGAAGGCCACACCGATGCCCAGGACGGAGGCCAGCAGCAGCGACCAGCGGATGAGGCACACGCGTCCGATCCGCTCGCTGACCGGTGCTGCGACGATGAGCCCGAGGGCCAGGCCCGCGGTGGCGGCGGAGACGGAGAGCGCAGCGCTGGTCGGGGAGATGCTGTAGTCGCGGACGAAATACGGCAGAATGGCCTGAGTGTTGTACAGCAGAGTGAAGGTCGCCAGGCCCGCCATGAGCAGGCCGATCTCGATCCTGCGCGTCATCGGCTCCCCGCGCCGATACCCCTCGAAGCCCCGGTCGTCCTCACTCATCAGTCCCAGCATACGCGCGCGCTGAGCGCGCAGAAGAAGGAGTCCGCAGTGCATTCCGACGGTCACCCCGCCGCGTCCGAGCCCACGCCGCCGAATGACGGAACGGCGCTGGCCTCAACGCCGGTGACCGCGCCGGGGTCGAATCCGGTGCTCGACTACATCCACGGTCCGGTCGGGCTGCGGCTGCCCGATGTCGCCGCGATCGAGCCGGGTCACTTCACGACCGCCGCCGAGGCGGTGGTCGCCGCCCAGCGGCAGGCAGTCGCCGCGATCCTCGCGCAGACTGAGGAGCCGTCGCTGACGAACACGACCATCCGCATCGACCGGGCCAAGGAACCGGCGTTCCGGCTGCAGGCGCTCATGCGACTGTTCGAGTCGAACCTGCAGACCGAGGAGTTCGGCACCGCCCTGGCCGCTGCCTCCCAGCAGCTCGTGCGCTCACGCCTGGAACTGCTGCTCAACGGTTCTCTGTTCGCCCGGCTCGAAGCCGTGCCGACCAGTGATCTCAACCCCGAGGACAAACGCCATCATGAGCTGCTCATCCGCGACTTCGTGCGCACCGGCGTGCGCCTTGATGACGCGGAGCGGGAACGGGTCGCAGAGATCTCCGCTGAGCTCGACCGGTTGGAGAAGGCCTTCTCCCGGCACCTGGCTGCTGACACCTCGGCGCTGGCCGTGCACTTCGAGAACGCCGAAGAGCTCACCGGGCTGCCCGAGGCGGCCGTCCAGGCTGCTGCCGAACGCGCCGGTGCGGACGGTGACGGGCAGGGCGGGTATGTGCTGCCGCTGCTGAACTTCACCCAGCAGCCGCAGCTGGCGCAGCTGCATGAGCCGGCCTCCCGGCAGCGGATCTTCGAGCATTCGATCGCCCGCGGCTGCCGCGGCGGGGAGCATGACACCCGGCAGATCATCAGCGACATCACCGCGCTGCGCGCCGAGCTCGCCCAGCTGCTGGGCTTCCGCAGCTTCGCCGAATACACCATCGACGATGAGACCGCCGACAGCCCCGATGCCGTCGGCGACCTGCTCGCCGGTGTCCTCAACCCGGCCCGCCAGACCTTCGAGGCCGAGATCTCAGCGATCTACGAGCAGTTCGAACCCGAGCAGATCGCCCCCGCCGACGTGCGCTACTGGCTGCAGCGGCTGCAGAGCGAGCGCTACTCCCTCGACCCGCAGCAGGTCGCCGCCTACTTCGAGCTCAACCGGGTGCTGCACGACGGCGTCTTCTACGCCGCCGGCCAGCTCTACGGTGTCGAGTTCCGCCCCGCCTGTGACGAGAATGGGGAGCCGATGAGGGCCTGGCATCCGGACGTGACCGTCTACGAGGCGTGCGAGAACGACCGGGCCATCGGGCTCATCTGCGTCGACCCCTTCGCCCGTGCCGGCAAGCGCGGCGGGGCATGGATGGACCAGCTCGTCTCGCCGGGCCGGCTGACCGGTGAGCTGCCGATCATCTCGATGACGATGAACATCACCCGGCCAGCTGCCGGGCAGCCGTGCCTGTTGAGCATGGACGAGGTGCGCACCCTGTTCCACGAGTTCGGCCACGTCTTCCACGGCCTGTTCTCCGACAGCACCTACCCGGATCGGGCCGGCACCGCAGTCCCGCGCGACTACGTCGAGTTCCCCTCCCAGCTCAACGAGATGTGGGCGCTGCACCCGCAGGTGCTGCCGCACTACGCCCGTCACGTCGAGACCGGGGAGCCGATCCCCGAGGCGCTCGTCGAGCGGATCCGTGCAGCCGATGACGTCGGTGCCGGGTTCGACACGATCGAATACCTCGCCGCCGCACTGCTCGACCAGAGCTGGCACCTGCTCGAAGCCGGCGAGCGCGTCGATGATGTGCTGACCTTCGAAACCGCGGTGCTGGAGGCGGCGCACTTCTCCCCGCTCGTGCCGCCGCGCTACCGCACAACGTACTTCTCGCACATCTTCACCAGCGGTTATGCCGCCGGCTACTACGCCTACATGCAGGCCGAAATGCTCGCCGCGTTCGCCACCGAATGGTTCGAAGAACAGGGCGGACTCAACCCCAAGGCCGGTGACGCCTTCCGCCGGGCAGTGCTGGCACCTGGCTTCTCGACTGATCCGATGGAGACCTTCACCGACTTCTTCGGCCAGGCACCCGACGTCGGACCGCTGCTGCGCCGCCGCGGCTTCGCCCCGCGCCACGAGACCGCTGACTGACACCACTGCCATCCCTGCCACGACCTGAGAAAGGACACCATGCACGCACGCAACACCGCCGTCGCCCGGGACCTTGAGGCCGCCGGCATCGACGCGGAGATCACGCTCTTAACCGAGCAGACGAACACTGCCAAGGCCGCTGCCGCCTACCTCGGCGTCGAGATCGGGGCGATCGCCAACAGCCTCATCTTCGACGCCGACGGCGAGGCGGTGCTCATCATGACCTCGGGCCGCCACCGTGTCGACACCGACCATGTCGCAGGCATCATCGGAGCCAAGAAGCTCGGCCGGGCGAGTGCGGACCTGGTGAAGTCGGCGACCGGCCAGGTGATCGGCGGGGTCGCCCCGTGCGGCCACCCTGCCCCCGTGCGCACCTACATCGACGTCGCGCTGCGCGACTACCCCGAACTGTGGGCCGCCGGCGGCACTGCCGACTCGATGATGCCCATGACCTATGACCAGCTCATCACTCTGACGAATGGACAGGAGATCACCGTTGAACCCTGAGAACATCGACAAGCCTGCTGCATCTGGGCAGCCGGGTCCGCACAGCGAGCACCCGGCGGTAAACACCCAGTCCCCCACCCCTGCGAACCCCGCCACCGCCTCGGGTACGGCCCACCCAGCCACCGCCTCGGGTACGGCCACCGCCTCGGGAGCGGAACCCAGCGGCGCCGGCACCCGGCTGGCCGCCTTCGCCACCTCCCGCGGCCGGTACTACGCGATCGTGCTGGCCGTCTTCTGCGTCGTCCACATCGTCTCGAACATCTCCGCGACCAAGGTCATCGGCTTCGGGCCGATCGTCACCGACGGCGGCGCCTTCCTCTTCCCGATCGCCTACATCCTCGGCGACGTCATCAGCGAGGTCTACGGCTTCGCCGCCGCCCGCAAAGCCGTCATCACCGGCTTCGCCCTCCAGATCCTCGCCAGCTTCGTCTTCTGGCTCGTCCTCATCTCCCCGCCCGGGCCCGGCTATGAGAACCAGGCGGCTTTCGAAGCCGTGCTCGGCTTCTACCCGCGGATCGTGCTCGCCTCACTCGTCGGCTATGTGGTCGGGCAGCTGCTGAACTCCTATGTGCTCGTGCGCGTCAAGCGGGCGATGGGCGAGAAACGGCTGTGGGTGCGGCTGATGTGCTCGACCGGCGTGGGCGAGTTCGCCGACACACTGCTGTTCTGCACGATCGCCTTCGCCGGTGTCATCCCCGGCAGCGACTTCATCGTCTACATCATCGTCGGCTTCGTCTACAAGGTCGCGGTCGAGGTGCTGTGCCTGCCGCTGACGTACCAGGTCATCAAGGTCTTCAAGCGCCACGAACCCAGCTACGGCAACGTCGACGAGACCGAGCACCTGCGCGCCAACGCCGCAAAGCTCTAGGGCCGGCGGCGGAGCTGGTCACAGCGGACCGGCAAGCGACACGGTGGCCCCATACCTGCACACCGGCGAGACCGGTCCCGCGTGCCGGTGGCTGAAAGTTGGAAAAGTTATTCATGGCTTGGAGCCCTCACACCATGAACAACTTTTCTAACGTTCCCAGTGGCCGGACCACCCAGTGGGCGGACAGCTGAGGTGTGACGGTCCGAGCGGTCAGGTGATCTGCTGAAGCCAGTGCACCACTCGCGCTGGCTCCACCGCGTCGCCGCTCAGCCTGCTGCGTCGCGGGCACCGCGGGCGCCGCGGTCGACGAGTTCGAAGCCTTCGCCTGAGTACACGACAGTCCAGTCGCCGCCGAATCGCTCCTCCGCCCAGGTCTCGACAGGCTGCCCGACGTCGTCGGGCCTGCGCAGCACCGCCTCGGGCACGGCATCGCCGAGGCTGCCGATCCAGAACGTCTGCGTGCACGGCACAAGGTGGGCCAGCAGCCTGACGTCGGCAGCGACGGAGTCGTATCTGCACGCCTCAGCGATCGCCTGATCAGCATTGAGGTCGAAGGCCTGCCAGCGCCACAGGAGCTCGATCTGCGTCTGCGAGAGCATCGCGGCAGCAGCGATCGCGGCGATGAACGGCGCGAACACACGGTGCCGGCGGGCGGCTGCGTCGATGAGGCACACAGCAGCGATCGGCATGAGAACGGCCGAGTAGTGGAAGTTGGTCTCCCAGTAGCCTTCGACGCTGCCGAGGAACCGCCAGGCCAGGGTCGGCAGCATGAGCAGCATGAACGGCGAGCGCACCCCGATCCCACCAGCAGCGAGCACGAGGAACCCGGCGGTGCCAAGCTTCGTCGTCAGCCCTGCGGTCAGGGTCTCGGCGAGGGTGAGCTGGCCGGAGTAGTCATAGTCGCCGGTGACGTTGAAGGCCGGGATGAAGATCGCCACGGCGAACACCGTCCAGGCGATGCCCCAGGCGGCGAGGAAGATCGCAGCGCGCGTCTCGGCGCGGTTGCGCAGCCAGATGACGAGGCCGAACAGCGCCACGGTGATGCCGAGGTCCTCTTTGACGAAGACGAGCAGCGCGATCGCGACGAGGGCCGGCAGCCGCTTGCCGCGCATCCACCACACGAGCCCGAAGGCCAGCAGCGGCACGGCGAAGGCGATCTCGTGGAACTGTGCGATGACGGCGTTGACCAGTCCCCACGAGAACACGTACGCGGCAGTCACGAGCCAGCCGCCGCGGGTGCCGAGGTGTTCGCGGGCGAGCGAGGCGATCGGCCACACGGAGGCGGCGAAGAGCGCGGCCTGCGCGATCATGAGCGTCAGCCCGGAGGGTGCCAGCCAGTACAGCGGGGTGAGCAGGATGAGGATCGGGTGGAAGTGATCGCCCCACAGATGGAAGCCGGGGCCCTTGATGTCGACGATCGGCGTCTGGCCGCGCGCGTACTGGTCGAGCAGCTGCGTGAAGATCCCCAGGTCCCAGCTCGGCGCGTAATTAGCCTGCCACATGAGGATCGACAGCACCGTGTACAGCACGAACGCCACGGCCGTGCCGATGGCTGGCATCCAGTTCGTCAGCAGGGTGCCGAGTCCCGGTCCGGTATCGGCGTGGGCGGCTCGGTTGGCCGTGCCCGAGGCAGTACTCGCCTCGGTGCCGGCAGCTGCGTGGGCTCCGGTGCCGGAGTGCGCTTCGCTCACTGCATGGTCGCCTTCGGGGCGTAGTAGCGGCCGAGCACCTCGGCTTCGAGCTCGTCGAACCGGCCGTCCTCGATGGAGGCGCGGATCTCGTCGACGAGGGTGACGATGAAGTGCTCGTTGTGGATGGTGCACAGAGTGGAGAAGAGCATCTCCTTGGCCTTGAACAGATGCCGCAGATAGGCGCGTGAGTAGTTCTGGCAGGTGTAGCAGGAGCATTCGGGGTCGATCGGGCCGAAGTCGCGGCGGTACTTCGCGCCGGTGATGTTGTACCGGCCGTCGCGGGTGTAGACGGCGGCGTTGCGGGCCACGCGGGAGGGTGAGACACAGTCGAAGGTGTCGGCCCCGGCCTTGATGGCGGTGAACAGGTCGTCGGGTTCGGAGATGCCGAGCAGGTGGCGCGGCTTGTCCTCCGGCAGCTCCTCGCACACCCAGCCGACGATCGTGCCGAGGTTCTCCTTCTCCAGCGCCCCGCCGATGCCGAAGCCGTCGAAGTCCATCGCCCCGAAATCGCGGGCGGCCTTGCGGCGCAGGTCCTCGTACTGGGCGCCCTGCAGCACCCCGAACAGCGCCTGGTACGGCCGGTGCGACCGCGCCTCAGTCAGCCGTTCGTGTTCGGCCAGGCAGCGTTCGGCCCACAGACGGGTGCGCTCTAAGGACATCTCCTGGTAGCCGCGGGTGTTCATGAGGGTGGTGAGCTCATCGAAGGCGAACATGATGTCAGCGCCGAGCTGATGCTGGACCTGCATCGACACCTCAGGGGTGAAGCGGTGCAGGGTACCGTCGATGTGGG
This sequence comes from Brevibacterium luteolum, assembly GCF_025147615.1. Taxonomy (NCBI): domain Bacteria; kingdom Bacillati; phylum Actinomycetota; class Actinomycetes; order Micrococcales; family Brevibacteriaceae; genus Brevibacterium; species Brevibacterium luteolum. The sequence continues at coordinate 58,494 of NZ_JALXPM010000004.1, forward strand.
ACTTGAACGTCACCCCGTCGTCATCGACCATCGCCCGGCGCTCCTTGTCGGCGGCGATCGCCGAGTCGTCCGGGGAGTCGGGGATGTCCATCGAGATGACCTTCTTGAAGCCCACGCCCAGGCTCATGACCTGGAACCCGCCGGAGTCGGTGAAGGTGGGGCCGGGCCAGTTCATGAACTTCCCCAGCCCGCCGGCCTCGTCGAGCAGGTCGGCACCGGGCTGCAGATAGAGGTGGTAGGCGTTGGCGAGCACCGCCTGCGCGCCCAATGCTGCGACGTCGTCGGGCTTGACGGCCTTGACGGTCGCCTTCGTGCCGACCGGGATGAACGCTGGGGTCTGGATCTGGCCGTGCGGGGTGCGGATCGTGCCGGTCCGCCCGCCGGTGTCCATCCGGGTGCCCACGGAGAATCCGAATTCCTCCCGCCGGCACACGGCCGCGGTTCCTGCCACGCCCGAGGCGCCGGTGTCCTGTTGCTGAGAAGTCACCTCAACAGTTTAGCGACGGAATATATGGTGCGAGTATCGGCACCGGCGCCGCAGCCCCTGCGGCATGAGCGACGGAGGACACCATGAGACTGGCGACGATCACCCTGACCGCAACCGGCGGCACGACCGCGGCACTGCACACCGGCGAAGACTATGTGCCGATCCACGGTTTCGCAGATGTCGGCCAGCTGCTCGCCGCCGCCGATGGTCTTGAGCAGGCGCGCACCACCTCGGCGCCGGCGATCCCCGCACACGAGGTGCGCACACTGCGGCCGGTGCTGCATCCGGCGAAGGTGCTGTGCATCGGCCTGAACTATCGCAATCACATCGCCGAGGTCGGGATGGACACCCCGGAGTTTCCGACCGTGTTTGCGAAGTTCGCCCGCTCGCTCACCGATCCCGGTGCCGAGGTGGTGGCCCCGGCTGAGGACGAGAAGCTCGACTTCGAAGGCGAGCTGACGATCGTCATCGGCACGCAGGTCCGGCGGGCCAGTGCTGCCGCGGCGGCTGCTGCGATCGCCGGGTACACGGTGACCAATGACTTCTCGATGCGCGGCTATCAGCTGCGCACCCAGCAGTGGCTGCAGGGCAAGATGTGGGAGGCCTCCTCCGCTGTCGGGCCGGTGGTGGTGACCGCCGATGAGTTCGATCCGGCGGCTGCGACGCTAACGACGCGGGTGAACGGGGAGGTCCGGCAGCAGGATTCGACCGGCGATCTCGTCTTCGGACCGGCGGAGCTCGTGGCGTACCTGTCGACGATCATCACGCTCGAACCCGGCGACCTCATCCTCAGCGGCACCCCGGCAGGTGTCGGGATGGCCGATGAGCGGTGGCTGGCACCCGGCGACGAGGTGTCAGTCGAGATCTCGGGGATTGGGGCAATCAGCAACCGGATCGGCGCCGGCGAGTTCATCTGAGATCAAGGTGCGCTGGGGCGCCGCTCGGTGGGTGGCTCAGGCGTTCTGGGTGGCGAGCGCGCGGATGCGCCGCAGGGACAATGCCGACATCACCGCTGTGACGACACGGATGACCGGCAACAGCCGGGCTGCGCGGGTATCGTGCGGCTGCCAGCGAGCGCGCACGTGCAGGCGGGTGGCCACTGCGTCAGGGCGCAGCACCACCGCCCACGAGGAATTGACAGCACAGAACTCGCGGACAAGCGTGGCGATCGTCCCACCGCAGGTGGTGACGACGAGGCACTCCCCCGGACTCACCGCCGCTACCCGCAGGGTGATGAATGGGGCCACCGGGAAGGCGTCGCCTGCGTGCACGTCCTGCCATTCCGGGTGGATGCGCTTAGCAGCCTCAGAATCGCAGCCGATCGCCTGGTCGATCACCGGCAGTGTGTAGAACCCGGCCCTGTGCTGACCGAGCTGAGCGATCCGCGGCCACACCGCCTCGGGAGCGGCAGCGATCGCCACGACCCGATCCACCTGGACCGGCGCGGCAGGCAGCAGGTCATCACCGGGCAGCACCGCCTCGGACGCGGAGGACTCAGGCAGGCAGGCGAGGCGGCGGGCGGCCTGGCCGAAGGCGAATCCCAGGGCCAGGCCGGCCGTCAGCGTCACCGCCTGCATCCTCAGCTCACAGTACGCCGAGCATCTTGCCGGGGTTGAGGATGCCGAGCGGGTCGAGGGCATCCTTGATCTTCAGGTGCATGGCGCGGGTCACCGGATCGAGTTCGCGGGCCAGCCACTCCTTCTTCAGATAGCCCACCCCGTGCTCACCGGTGATGGTGCCGCCGAGCTCGAGGCCGAGTGCCATGATCGCGTCGAACGCGGCAAGCGCCTGCTCGGTGGCCTCTTCGACACCTGCGTCGAAGAACACACACGGGTGCATGTTGCCGTCGCCTGCGTGCCCGGCATTGGAGATGAGCACATGCGGGTGCTCAGCGCGGATGCCATCGAGGCGGGTGAAGAACTCGCGCATCTGCCCGCGTGGGATGCACACGTCGTCGATGAGCTCGCCGCCGCCGTGGGCATTGGCATACTTCTCCCCGGCCGGGCCGACCGCGCGCCGGGCGGCGACGAGGAGTTCGGAGTCAGCCGGGTCTTCGCTGAAGACGACCTCGGCGGCGTTGCAGGCGTTGGCGACCCGGGTGAAGGTCTCCATCTCCTCGGTCGCATGCTCTAAGCTGCCGTCGCCGTTGGACTGCACGAGCAGCATCGCACCCATGCCTGAGGGCAGGCCGAAGTCGCCGTAGTCGTTGATCATGTCGATCGAGGTGCCGTCGAGGTACTCGAGCATCGAGGGCCGGGCGCCGGTGGCCATGAAATCGCAGACTGTGCTCGCGGCATCGGCTGCCTCGGGGAACAGCGCGATCGCCGTGAGCGGGTCGGGCAGGGCGGGGATGAGGTCGAGGGTGATCTCGACGATGACCCCCAGCGTGCCCTCGGAGCCGATGAACAGCTGGGAGAGCTCGAGCCCGGCCACGCCCTTCCGGGTGGGCCGGCCGACGCGGGTGACCTGCCCGTCGGCGAGCACGACGGTGAGGCTGCGGACGTAGTCGCGGGTGACGCCGTATTTCACGCAGCACAGGCCACCGGCGTTGGTCGCGACGTTGCCGCCGATCGAGGAGATCGCCACCGAGCCGGGATCCGGCGGGTAGGACAGTCCGTACTGGGTCAGGGCCTTCTTGAGGTCCTGGTTGATGACGCCGGGCTGGACGGTGCAGGTCTGCTCGACGGTGTTGATCTCGACGATCTCGTTCATCTTCGCCACAGACAGCAGCAGACAGCCCTCGACGGCGTTCGCCCCGCCGGACAGCCCGGTGCGCGCGCCCTGCGGGACGACCGGGATGCGGTGGGCGGTGGCGAACCGCAGGGTCGCCTGCACATCCTCGACTGAGGCGGCGCGCACGAGCGCTGCGGCCTCACCGACATGGGAGAACAGCGCCCAGTCCTTCGAGTAGGTGCCGATGACGTCGCGGTCGGTCACGAGCGCGCCGGCGCTCAGTTCGGCGGCCAGCTCATCGAGCGGCACATCGGCGCCTGTCTTGTCCACCGCCTGCTCAGCGGTCTCGTGGGCGGCGGTCACTTCGGTGCTCCCTCTGCCTTGTCCGGGGCACCGGCGTCGGTGACCGCGCCGCCGTCGGCGGCGAAGTCACCGGCGACCTGCAGCACCCGCTGCATCGCCTCGGCCGGGCCCACGGAGATCCGCACCCCGTCCTTGAGGTTGCGCACGGCCAGCCCGGCCTCCAGGCAGGCGGCCTCGAAGTCGTCGGAGCGCTCCGCGAGGTTGAGCCACACGAAATTGCCGTGGGCCTCGAAGACCTCGTAGCCGAGACCGCGCAGCCCGGCAGCCAGGTCATCACGCAGCCGAGCGACCTCCTTGGCGCGGACCTCCATATCCTGGCTGTGCTTGAGCGAGACGAGCGCAGCCTGCTGGGCGGAGGCGCTGACGGAGAACGGCAGGATCGACTTGCGCAGCTCCATGATGAGCTCGGGATCAGCCACCGCATAACCGACCCGCAGCCCGGCCAGTCCGTAGGACTTGGAGAAGGTGCGCAGCAGCACGAGGTTCGGGTGCTGGCCGAGCGCTGCCAGCCCGTCTGCGGCGTCTTCGGCGTCGCAGAAGTCGATGTAGGCCTCGTCGAGGACGACGATGACATCGGAGGGCACCTGGGCCATGAAGGCGTCGAACTCGTCCTGGCGCAGCGCCGGGCCGGTCGGGTTGTTCGGGGTGCACAGGATCACGAGCCGGGTGCGCTCGGAGATCGCAGCGGCCATCGCCGGCAGATCGTGGCGGCCGTCGGCATCGACGCTGATGCGCTGGTGGGTCGCCCCGCACAGGTTGGCCAGCTGCGGGTACATCTCGAAGGACGGCCATGGGTAGACGACCTCGTCACCGGGGTCGACGGCGATGTGGAAGAGGGCCTTGAGCATCTCGGAGGCCCCGGCGGAGAACAGCACGGTATCAGCGCTGACGCCGAGGTGGTCGGCGAGCGCGGCGGTGAGCTCAGCGACCGAGGGGTCTGCATAGCTGGCTGGGGCGCGGCCACCGGCGTCGATCGCCTCGGCGACGGCCGGCAGCGGATCCATGTGGTGCTCGTTGGAGGACAGTTTGAAGGTCTTGAGACCCTCGGTGGCCTTCGGCGGCTTGCCCGGCACGTAGGCCGGCGTGGTCTTGAGGGCAGGGCGCAGGCGGAACTTTTCACTCATAGCGTCATGGTGCCATATCCTGCCCCGTGCCCGAGGCGTTGCCCGGGTTCCGCGACCGCCGCCGAGGTGGGAGCCGGCTGGGTGGGACATGCGGGCTGATCTGAGACACTGGGCAGATGGCAGCACAGCGGCAGTGGCGTGAGGACATCCTCGGACCCCGGTTCCGCATGCTGCCGATTGCGGTCGGTGACGGGCAGAACGCCGTCATCATCGCCCCAACGCTCCCCGATCCGGCCCCGGCACCCGCTGCCGACCCGGCTCCGGACGCGCTGCGGAAGGCGCAGCCGTCCCTGCAGCCCGCCGGCACCAGGCACCCGGCGATCCCCGCCGACACCGCGGTGATCTACCTGCACGGCTGGTCGGACTATTTCTTCCACCACCGGCTGGCCGACTACTATGCGTCGCTGGGCATCGCCTTCTACGCCATCGACCTGCGCCGCTACGGCCGCAGCCTGCTCATCGACGCAGCCGGCGGCCCCGAGCGCTGGGCGCCCGACACCTCGGGCGCGGACGCCGCCCTGACCGACGAGGCGGCCGCGCAAACGCTGGCGGCAGCTGCTGTTCAGGAGGTCGAGGACGATCTGCCCGCCCGGGTGCTCACCGGGCATGAGACCCATGCCGGGTATATCGAGGATCTCAGCGACTACGACGAGGAGATCGCCGCAGCACTGGCGGTGGCGCGAGAGGAGAACCCCGGCTGCCGGATCCTGTTGCACGGCCATTCGACCGGCGGGCTGATTCTGTCGCTGTGGGCGGCACGGCATCCGGAGGAGCCGAGCGCGCTGCTGCTGAACTCGCCGTGGCTGGAGTTCCAGTACGATGCCGCCGCCCGCAAGCTCATGAATGCGTGGATGAGTCTGCGCTCGATGTCGGCGAAGCCGCTGAACGTGCGGATGCCGAATTTCTACACCCTCGCCAGCGCTTCCCTCGGCCGGCTGCCGTATGACCTCAGGCTCAAGCCGCCGGGCGGGTTCCCGATCTACCCGGCGTGGCTGCAGGCGATCTTCGCCGGCCATGAGCAGGTCGCCGCCGGTCTCGACCTCATGATCCCAGCGCTCGTGCAGACCTCGGCTGCGACCCTGCGCGGCGGCTCCTTCTCCCCGTCGATGGCGACCGCCGACATCATCCTCGACGTCGATGTCATCGCCCGCCGGGCACTGTCGCTGGGCCGTTCCGTGACGATCGAGAAGATCCCGAATGCGATGCACGACGTCTTCATGTCCGCCGAGACCCCGCGCCGCCAGGCCTATGACGGAGTCGCCCGGTTCCTCTACGGCACCCTCGGCTGAACCGGCCGGCTGGCTGGGGCCTGCGCACCGGGTCCCCGCCAGGATCCGGCCACGCCCGCCAGTCCTCTGTCCTGTCCGCCAGTCCTGTGCCCTGCCCGCCAGTCCTGTGCCCTGCCCGGCAGATGGGACGGTGTCGTTACCGGCACGGAAGCGCTCTAGAGTGTCGGCATGACACAGCACGGTGACCTGTCCCATGTTCTAGCCCGCCGCGCCCAGGGCGGACCCGGTGAGCTCTCGGCGATCCTCGCGCTCGCAGCCCAGGGCGGGGATCTCATCGACTTCACCGGCGGGTTCCCCGACCCCGGCCTGTTCGATGCGCAGCTGCTGAGCGAGCTGGCGGCCAAGGCCGTCTCCACCGCGCCCGAGGTGGCGCTGCAGTACGCTTCGAACCGCGGGCTGGCCCCGCTGCGCGAGTCCCTGCGCACCCTCGTCAGCCAGACGCAGGAGCATACACCGGCCGACGGCGAGCTCATCGTCACCTCCGGCGGGGTCGACGCGCTCACCCTGGTGACGAAGGCGCTGGCCGATCCGGGCGCTGCTGTCCTCGTCGAGGCGCCGACGTATCTGGGGGCCTGCACGGTGTTCACCACCAATGAGACGGTGCCGGTGGCGATGCGCAACGACGCTGAAGGCCTCGTTCCCGAATCCCTCGCCGAGGCGTGTGAGACCGCCCGCAAGCAGGGCGCGGAACCGGCGTTCGCCTATGTCATCCCCGACTTTCAGAACCCTTCGGGTCTGCTTCTCTCGACTGCGCGCCGTGCTGCGCTCGTCGCTGCGGCCCGGGAGGCCGGCATTCTGCTCGTTGAGGATGTCGCCTACCGCGATCTCGCCTTCGACGGCTCGTACCTGCCTTCGCTCTATCAGCTCGGCCCGGACGTCACGGTGCAGATCGGCACGTTCTCCAAGACCTTCACGCCCGGCACCCGGCTGGGCTGGGCGTGCGGGCCGGAGGCGATCATCGCGGCGATGGCCGAGGTCAAGACGACGACCGACCAGTGCGCCTCCGCCCTCGCGCAGTGCATGCTCGACGCCTACATCCGCGAAGGCCACTTCACCGCCGGGCTGCCAGCCATCCGCCGCGCCTACGCGCAGCGGTGCTCTGCCCTGCTGGCCGCACTCGCCACGCACCTGGAAGGCGCAGCGACGTGGACGCAGCCCGCTGGCGGGTTCTTCACCTGGGTGGAGGTTCCCGGCATCGATGCGAAGGCACTCGCCTCGGCCGCCGTTGAGGCGGGAGTCGCCTATGTGCCCGGAGCCCCGTTCTTCGTCGACCGGGTCACCGATGACCACCTGCGGCTGTCGTTCTCGCGTACCCCGGCCGAGCGGATGGACGAGGGTGTCAGGCGGCTGGCCGGTGTGCTGGAGCGCGCGAGGGGCTGAGCTGACCCTTCCTGCGGCTGGCGGTCTCCCGGGCTGACGTCTGCTGGGACTGACCGCTTCTGGACCTGACGTCTCAGGAGAGTTCGGCGCCGGCGGCGTTCATCTCCTGCAGCGCTTCGGCAGACCGGTTCTCATCGACGCCGGCGACAAGATCGACGAGCACCCGGACGGCGAAGTCCTCATCGCGGCCGTCGAGCACGGTGGCGCGCACGCAGTGATCGGTGGCGATGCCGCACACGGCGATCGAGCGGATCCCCTCTGCCCACAGCCAGTCGGCGAGCATGACCGAGTCGTCATCGGTGAGATGGCCTTCGAATCCCGAATAGGCCGCCGCGTACTCACCTTTGCGGAAGACCGCATCGACGCTGTCGATGGCCGGCCTGAGCTCGGGGTGGAAAGCAGCACCGTCAGTGCCGGCCACGCAGTGGACCGGCCAGGTGCTGATGAAGTCGGGGTGGTCGGAGAAGTGATCGCCGGGATCGATGTGCCAGTCAGCGGTGGCGACGATGCGGGCGTAGTCGTCCCGATGCGCGGTGACGAAGTCGGCGACCCGGCGGGCCACTTCCGTCCCACCCTCGACCCCGAGGGCGCCGCCTTCACAAAAGTCGTTCTGGATGTCGACGAGGACCAGGGCGGTGCTCTCGCGGTTGAGTTCGGAAATCATATCCTTCAGTGTATGGCAGGCAGCAGCGGAAACCGGCTGTCGCAGGACTGCAACAGAACCTCGTTGTCCCCTCCCGGTTCCGCCCTTTAAGCTGAGGATCACAGCACCCGCCTCACGCCAGGAGCACCGCATGGAACACCCGTCCCCCTTTCGGCTGGCCGCCGGTTTTGCTGCATCAGCCGGCATAGCCCTCGTCCTCTCTGCCTGCTCCGGCGGTTCCGGCGCAGCGGACAAGTCCGCCGAACAGGCCGGGGGCGGCACTGCGCAGCCCGCTGAGGAGACCTCCGCGCCCGCAGACGATGCCCTCAAGCAGCTGAACGAAGACGAGCTTGCCACAGTGCTCAACGAGCTGACGTACGACGGGAAGAGCTTTGCGACCATCGATGCGGAGCCGCCGGAGGTGCAGAGCGCAATCGAGCAGTTCAAACAGGCCGACGTCGAACCAGCCGCCTGCCAAGACGTCCTCATCGAGCTCGTGACCAAGCCCTCTGCCGATGTCCCGAACAAGTCGGCGCTGAGCGACGACAATGGCTACACGGCGGCGATCGCCTCATATGAGACGGACGATGATGCCGCTGCGGCACTGCAGAACATGATCGACACGAACTCCACCTGCTCGAACATGACGATGACAGTGGCTGGAGAGCGCATCGAGATGGAGATGTCTGTTGACGTCGTCGACATCCCCGGCGCCGGCCAGGCAGTCGAGACCGTCACCACGAGCCCGATGGCTCCGGGCACAGAGCAGCACACAGTCTCAGCCGTGGTCAAGAACGGGCTCGTCACCGGCTCCGCCCTGCACGACTCAACGACTGAGAAGTCCGTCGGCCTCACCACTGACCTCGTCAGCGCCTACGACGAAGCCGTCAGCTGACCCAGGCTCACCCAAGCTGATTCCCGCCTGGCACCCTTTCAGCTCCTCTTCGGCAGCCTGACGCCACGTGTCCTCGAGCGCCAGCAGGGCCGGAGAGAGGGCCCATTGCCGCACGAGCCGCAGCCCGGGTTCGGATCCGGACTGCGGCCTTTCCCCCCGCCTGTGCCGCGGGCCGCGGGCCGCCAGTGCCACCGCGCGGGCCGGCCGGATCTCAGCGTAGAGCTGACCGGTGCTATCGGTCACCGTCGCGCAGCGCTCGGCCATGGCGGCTGCTTCGCACACTGCCTGCAGCTCGCCCGGTCCGGGGCAGAAAGCCCGGTGTGCACAGACATCGAAGCGTGGGCGGGCCCGGCTCCATTCCGGAACCACATCGTGGACCCGCGGGTCGGCGGCGAAGACGCCCGGCATCTCGGGGCCGGTTGCAGCAGCGTCCTGGCCCGCGGTGACCACGACGTGCACGTCGCCGGCGGCCAACAGCGCGGTGATCGCGGCGACGTCGCAGCCCGTGTCGCCGCTGCTCGGCAGGTGGACGAGGATGTCGGGGACTGCGAAGACGATGCCGGCAGGGCGCATGATCGGATGCGTGATGCTGGCGGCCAGTGCCATCGACTCGGCGTTCTTCTCCGCGCGCTTGCCGGCGGTGTCTGCACCCCAGCGGTGGGCCCAGTCGCCGCCGAGGTGGTGGGCAAGGGCGTGCGGGAGGTGCCGGTAGTCTGCGCCGGCCAGGCGGGCCTGCCAGGCGAGTTCCCAGTCCTCGCCGCCGTAGCCGATGAAGCCTGCGTCGAACCCGCCGATCGTCTCGAACAGCTCGCGGGTGAGGGCGAGGACGGCGGAGATGATGAACCGGAAGCCGGTGTCGTCGATGCGCTGCAGGTCCGACGTGTCCGTCCAGGCGCGGGTGAGCCAGGCAGGTTCGCCGAGGTCGGTCGGCGGAGTAGTGTCGGTGTCGAGCATGCGGCGGCTGCCGACGGCCAGCGTCCACGGCTCCTCGACGAGCGCCTCTGCCAGGGCGGCGATGCAGCCAGGCTGCGGGATCGTATCGCCGTCGAGAAAGACGAGGATCGTCCCGCTGGCGTGCGCGGCACCGAGGTTGCGGGCGGCTGCGGCACGGAAGCCCCGGTCGTCCTGGCGGACGAGTCGCACGCCGGCCGGCACCTCGGGCGCGGTGGCCGAGCCGTCGTCGGCGACGATGATCTCGATGTCGCCTGTGTATTCCTGCGCGCTGATCCCGGCGAGCACCGCGCTCAGCCCTGTCGGATTCTCGTAGTAGGGGATGATGACGGAAACGGACGGGGCTGTCATACGGTGCTCCAGATACGGCGGTAGGCGGCGGCGACCTCAGCCCAGCCCCAATCCGGAGGGGGTGTGTCAGCCCATGTCGACGCGGGTGTGCGGCAGGCGGCGGCGAGTGCCTCGGCAAGGGTGCTGGGCGTGCAGAGGCGCAGCCGGCCCGGCCAGCGCGCGGCGACTTCGGTCGTGTAGTCCGAGATGGTGGTCAGCGGCACCCGGTTATGGGCGATCCAGGTGTTGAGGGAGCCGGAGGCGGAGACGTGGCGGTGGGCGCAGACCGGCACGGTGACCGCATCGAGGGCGGCTGGGAGTTCGGTGTCGGGGATGTAGCCGGTGCACTGCAGGTCGATGCCGCGCTCTGCCGCCCGCGAGCGCAGCCCGGCAAGGTAGCCGGCGTGGCCGTCAGCGACGTCTCCGAGCAGCAGGATGCGGGTCCCGGCCGGAGCCGCGTCGATGACGTCCTCGCAGCCCTTGCCGGGGTAGACGAACCCGAAGATGCCGATGACCGGGATGCCCCCGTCTGAAGATCCGGCCGTCGGTGGGCCGGGAGCTGCAGCCAGCGGACGCGGTGCTTCGATCGGCAGGGGCACGACGTGGATGGCCCCGGCGGATTCCAGCCGGCGGGCTTCAGACTCAGAATTCGTCACCACGACGTCAGCGGCGCGCACGAGCCTGAGGTAGGCCGCCTGCCGGCGGGCGCAGCGATCAGCACCCTCGCCAGGCTGCGGGATGTCGTGCAGAGTCAGGCTCAGCAGCCGACCGGCGGCCAGGCGCAGCACTGTGTCGACAGCGGTTTGCGGATCGGGGCCGCAGAGGTGGTCGGTGAAGCTGATGTGGACGAGCTCGGCGTCGGCAGCCGGGGCCGGCAGCTGCGCCGGGTTGAGAGCCTCACGAACGAACCCCTGTCCCAAAGCCTGGTGCAGATGTCGCCCGAATCGGATCACTCCGTGGGCAGGCGGGCCGGTGAGAATGTGCTCAACGGCATGTGCGTCCACTGTTCACCTCGACTCTGACCCGGAATCATGTATGCGGAACCGGATCGGCGCCGCACGGTGATACTATCAAGTCACCTTACCCTGCACCGGCACCGACAAGCTTTCTTGTCCTCGCTTACGCAGGTGCACGAGTTGCTTGCTGCGGCGACCGCGCTGCACGCATGCAGCTGACTCCATTGGAAAGGCCGGTCCGGCGATGAAGACTCCGGAGCTCGACGCTCGACCCCGAGTTCTCTCCATCCCTGCCCAGCACCCATTCGTCGATGCCACCTGGCCGCCGACTGCCGAACCCGTCAGGCCCGCTCAGCTGCCTGTCGGCGAACGCTGGCATCCGCACCCCGGGCTGGAGGCCGACTGGATCCGGGCGCACGCCGGCGAGTTCGACATCGTCCACGTCCACTTCGGGTTCGAGCATCGCAGTCTCGCACAGATCCGCGACTTCATCGGCGCCTGCGCCGATGTGCACGCCGCACTCGTCGTCACCGTCCACGATCTGGCCAACCCGCACCTGAGGGATCAGCGTGCGCATCGCGACCGGCTGCGCGCACTCACCGCCGCTGCCGCTGCAGTCTTCACCCTCACCTCGGGCGCGGCAGCCGAACTGGCCGCCGACTACGGCGTGGCTGCCGAGGTCATTGCCCACCCGCCGATCGTCCCAGCCGCCCAAGCCGCCCAGATCATGACCGCCAGCGGCCGGCGCGGCCGCTCGGCGGCCGTGTTCCTCAAGGATCTGCGCACCAACGTCGTCACCGACCCGGCGTTCTACCTGTCGCTGGCTTCAGGTCTGCACCGGTCCGGGGCGTGGCTGGAGGTGTGGGCGCACCGGTCGAGTGCCGCGCACCCGACGGTGACTGCCCTGCAGGCTGCCGCCGCCTCCGGTGCCGCACCGGGCCTCGACCTGCATCTGACAGCTCGACTCCCGGATGCTGTGCTCTACCGGGCGCTATCGGGGTGCGCTGTATCGGTGCTGCCGTATGCGCATGGGACGCATTCGGGTTGGCTGGAGATGTGCCGCGACCTGGGTCTGAGCGTCATCGCCCCGGACTGCGGACACTATGCCGGTCAGGCGGACGCGCCCGAGGCGGTGCGCACCTATCGCACCGGTAGCGGCACCTCGGCGGCCGAGGCCGCGGTGTGGGCGATCAGGCGCGGGCGCATCGCCCGCGGGGATGTCGCCGGCCGGGCGCCGGCAGCCCAGCAGGCCTACGCGGACGCGTATGCGCAGGCCATGGCCCCGATGAGTGCTGGTGCGGCGGTGGCGGCTCCGGCGATGTTCCTCACCGAGGACGGCAGCTGATGCGCGTCGCCGTCGTCGGGCCTGCCCGCATGCCCATCGCCCCGCCCTTCGGCGGGGGACTCGAGGTGTTCTGTGACCGGCTGACCGCCGGGCTGCGCGAGGCGGGCGTGCAGGTCGACCTGTACGCCTCGGCTGGTTCGCGCGGGCACCGGCAGGAGTTCGAGCTGCCGGGCATCGACTGGACGGGGCATGAGCACATCGCCCGCGACGACGCCTACCCACCTGGCGCCCAGGACATCGAGCACACCGCCTACCGGCAGCTGTTCGAGCGCCTGCAGGACGGACCCTACGACCTCATCCACAACAACTCGGTCAGCCCGGCGTTCTTCTCCGGTGCCTCCGGCCGGGTGCCGATGCTCACCACCCTGCACGTGCCGCCGGGGGCGCCCCTGGATGAGGCGATCAGCCGGGCTGGCAGCAGCGCCGGTTCGTTCGCTGCGGTCAGCGCCTTCACCGCCGGGCAGTGGCAGCTGCCCGAACCGGCCACCGTCGTCCACAACGGCGTCGACACCCGCACCTTCGCCGCTGGCCCGGGCGGGGATCATGCCGTGTGGTTCGGCCGCATCACCCCGGAGAAGGGCCTGCACCTTGCCATCGATGCCTGCAGGGCTGCCGGTGTGCCGCTGCGCATCATCGGCCGCTGCGCCGAACCGCGCTACTTCACCACCGAAATCGAGCCGCGCCTAGGCGATGACGCTCTGTGGGTCGGGCATCTCGACGACGCGCAGATCGCCGCCGAGGTCGGGGCGGCTGCGGTCACGGTCGTCACCCCCTGCTGGGATGAGCCTTTCGGGCTCGTGACGATCGAGTCGCTGTCCTGCGGCACCCCGGTGGCCGCGTTCGCCCGTGGCGGGATTCCCGAGGTGCTCGCCGACGCCCCCGAACTGCTCGCCCGTCCCGGCGATGTCGACGATCTCGCCGCAGCAATCGGCCGGGCTCGACGCTTCGACCGCGCCCGCGCCCGCCGGATGGCGGTGACCCGGTTCGACTGCCGGCACATGGTCACAGGCTACCTTCGGCTGTACAGCGAGGTCATCGGCACCGGACGCGTCGCCGCCGAGCTCATCTCATGATCGGCTTCTACGCCCACCATCACGGCACCGGCCATCTCTTCCGCTGCCAGGCGATCGCCGCTGAGATCCCCGAGGAGACCGCGATCCTGTCCTCGCATCCGCGCGCGGACATCGGGCTGCCGCTCGACGCCCCGGCCGAGGAGCGCGGGGCCGATGTCACCGCCGGTGGAGCGCTGCACTGGGTGCCGCGCGACCATCCCGGCCTGCGCGCCCGGATGGCGGCTCTGGCCGCCTGGGTGGCAGAGGCCCAGCCGCGGGCCGTCCACGTCGACGTGTCCGTCGAGGTCGCCGTGTTCCTCAGGCTGCTCGGTGTGCCGGTCACCACCCTGGCGATGCCGGGAGTCCGGAATGATGCCGCCCACCGGCTCGGCTATCAGGTATGCGAGTCGATCATCGCCGCCTGGCCCGACTGGGTCAGGCTGCCTGATCATCTGCGCACGCATGCCGGGAAGGTCGCCGCTGTCGGCGGGATCTCCCGGTTCGCCGGCCGCAGACCGACCGCGGATCCGCACGGGCCGGTCATCCTGCTCGGCCGCGGCGGGGCCGATGCTCCGGCCGGTTACTGGCAGCAGGTCCAGCACCACCTCGGGCCCGGCTGTCGGCTGCTGGGACCCGAGTCGTGGCGCGAGGACCCGTATGCCGACCTGGCCGGTGCCTCGGTCGTCATCTCCGCTGGCGGGCAGAACGCGATCGCCGACATCGCCTGCGCGAACCGCCCGGCGGTCATCGTGCCCCAGCAGCGGCCCTATGACGAGCAGGCCGCGACCGCCGCTGTCCTCGCCGATGCCGGGCTGGCCGAGGTCGTCACGGAGCTGCCCGCGCCCGAGGTGTGGCCTGAGATCGTGGCCGCCGCCAGGTCCCGGCAGCCGGAGTGGAGCCGCTGGCAGACGGCCGGGGCGGCAGGCCGGGCGGCACGTGAGATCCTCGCGGTCGCCGACCGCAGCCGGGCGGCACACCATCCACCGGTGGAAGGCGCCCCGTGAGGCCGGCCGTCCACGTCGTCACCCTGGCCTCCGCCGACCGGGCCGAGCGGGTGCGCCTGCAGCGCGCGGCACTTGCCCGCTGGGCACCGGCGGCCGACCACACGACTGTGGCGATCGGCGAGAGTCTCTTCGAGCTGGACGGCTCGACGGTGCTCGATGCCACCGCGCCCGGCCGGCTGGAGCTCGCTCGCGCCCGCAACATGGCAGGCGACTACGCAGCCGATGCCGGGGCTGAAGTCGTCGTGTTCCTCGACGCCGACTGCCTGCCCGGCCCACGTCTCATCGACCGCTATACCGCAGCACTGGCCGAGCGCCCGGACGCGGTGGCCTCCGGGCCGGTCACCTACCTGCGTGAGGACCAGCCGGTCACCGCGGAGACGCTCGACGCGCTCACCGGATACCGCAATCCGCACCCGGGCCGGCCGGCCCCGGCAGACGGGGTCATGCAGGCGGCCGCTGAAGATGAGTACCAGCTGTTCTGGTCACTGTCCTTCGCCCTCACCGCCCGGCTGTGGCGGGACTGCCGGGAGGCCTTCGGCGGGTTCAGTGAGGACTACCGCGGATACGGTGGGGAGGACACCGACTTCGGCATGCAGCTGCGTGCCCACCGGATCCCGATGCTGTGGACCGGCGGCGCTGATGCCTTCCACCAGTGGCATCCGCCCAGCCACGCTGCGGCAGGCAACCGGGAGGCGATCCGCGCCAATGCCGCGCTCTTCCACTCCCGCTGGGGATACTGGCCGATGCAGGACTGGCTCTAGATCCCCGTACACTGAACACCGCAGTCCACCACCGGCAGAGCCGCCGGTTAACAGGCTGAGCAGAGAGGACCCAGATGGGACAACTAGCCGTCAATCTCTTCACGACACTCGACGGGTCAGCCGAGCACCCCGACCGCTGGCATGGGCCGTACTTCGACACCGCGATGGGCAAGGCCGTCGATGCGCACATCATGCGCTGCGACGGCTACCTCATGGGCCGGGTGCTCCATGATGCGTGGGCTGCGTACTGGCCGCAGGCCGAGGACCCCTTCGCCGAGTTCATCAACCGGATCCCCAAGTACGTGCTCTCGACGACGCTGGAGTCCTCGCCGTGGGAGAACACGCAGGTGCTCTCCAGCATGGCCGAGGTCAAGGCGCTCAAGGAGCGCACACCGAACTGGATCGGGATGTCCGGCAGCCTCGCCACGTTGCGCGGGCTGCTGACAGCTGGGCTGGTCGACGAGCTCAATCTGCTCATCGATCCGGTCGTCGTGTCAGGTGAGCAGAAGTGGACCGATGGGCTTGATGGGCAGAGCTTCTCGATCGTCTCGCATGAAACCTTCGACACCGGTGCCCAGCACCTCATCATGCGCCCGAACTGAACGGTGATCCGCCTGCCCCGGGCGGGAATGACATGAGCCCTGACCTGCAATGTTCTCGCTGGTCAGGGCTCATGTGTCATGCGCGGTAGCGGTGGGATTTGAACCCACGGTACGGGGTTGCCGTACACAACATTTCGAGTGTTGCACCTTCGGCCGCTCGGACACGCTACCGCGGAATACTCTACAACGGGTGCCCGGGCGTCACCAAATCAGCGGCGGGAGGCGAAGAACTCGACCAGCCCGGCGGCGCACTCATCGGCACACACCCCGCCCACCACCTCGGGCACGTGCAGGCTCGCCCGGTCCCGGGCGACATCCCACACCGAACCGCAGGCACCGGCCTTGTCGTCATAGGCGCCGAAGACGATCCGCTCGACGCGGGCAGCAACCGCGGCACCGGCGCACATGACGCACGGCTCCAAAGTCACGACGAGGGTGGCGCCGGTCAGCCGCCAGCTCCCGAGGTGCCGGCCGGCTTCGCGCAGCGCCTGCACCTCAGCGTGGGCAGTCGGGTCATGCAGCGCTTCGCGCTCGTTGAAGCCGGTGCCGATGATCGTGCCGGCAGCGTCGATGACAACGGCGCCGATCGGGACATCGGCGCTGGCATCGGTGCGGGCGGCGGCGTCGAGGGCAGCGCCCATCCATTCCCGGTAGACCGCCGGGTGGGCGATGCCGCCGCGGTCAGCCGGCTGAGCCGAGGGCATCGGCGAAGCCGGCCTTCTCTCCGATGTGGGCGACGACACGCGCCGGGTCGGACTGATAGCGGCTGACCTGCTCCATCAGCTCATCGGCGGTGACATCGCGATCTGCGTAGATGTCTGCGTCTCCGCCCCAGACGGCATCGGCTTCGGGTTCGAACATGCCGACTTCGGCCTCGTCCTCGGCATCATCGTCATCGCCGTCATGCTCGGGGCCGGCGTCGAAATGCTCGGAGTCATCGAGTGTCGACGGGCCGGAATCGAGGTAGTCGGCGAAGATGTCGGCGTACGGGCTCTCCTCAGCGGCAGCGATATCGGAGATGAACACCCGCACCTCGTCATCGGCGAGCAGCCGGACGAGTCCGAACCACTCGTCTTCATGCTCAATGACGGCGATCGCCTCGCCGTCCTCACCGGCGCTACGCATCATGTCGATGAGATCGTCCAGCGTTGCCGCATCACGCATGTCGAGGTCGAGGGGCCGGTATCCGTCCGCGCCCTCGGCGAGGATCTCGGTGAAATAAGCCATGTCTCCATTCTGTCCGATGCCGGCTCGGCAGACCAGCCTCTGCCCGGATGCAGAAGATCCACATCTCACCGGGTGACCGCAGGCCGTCTCGATCCGGTAGATTCAGGGGCATGGAGCTCCATATCGCAGATCACCCGCTCATCGCCCATAAGCTCACCGTGCTGCGCGACGAGCGCACCGATCCCGGTCGCTTCCGCGGACTGACCGAAGAGCTCGTTGCACTGCTGGCCTACGAGGCCACCCGCAACATCCGGGTCGTCGACAAGGAGATCAACACTCCCGTCTGCCCGATGACCGGCACCAAGCTCTCCTCCCCCAGGCCCGTGGTCGTGCCGATCCTGCGCGCCGGTCTCGGCATGCTCGATGGGATGCTCAAGATGCTGCCGACCGCTGAGGTCGGGTTCCTCGGGCTCGTGCGCGATGAGGAGACCCTCGAAGCCCACGCCTACGCCAACCGGCTGCCCAGCGACCTGCGCGACCGGCAGGTCTTCGTCATCGACCCGATGCTGGCCACCGGCGGCACCCTGGCGATGGCGATCGACTTCCTGCTCGAGCGCGGCGTCTCCGACGTCACTGCGATCTGCCTCGTCAGCGCCCCGGAAGGCGTGCGCCACATCGAGGAGCGCTACGAGGGCATCGCAAATGTCACCGTCCACACCGCGGCCCTGGACGAGAAGCTCAACGAGAAGGGCTACATCGTGCCCGGTCTCGGCGATGCCGGCGACCGCATGTACGGCGTCGTCTGAGCCGGTGCGAGGGGCCTCTTCAGCTCCGATGCGCGTTCAGTGCTGAATCCGGAGGCGTGGTTTCTACACGAAACGCACACGATCCGGGCTGATCATGTGCGTTTCGTGCTGAATCCAGATGCGTCGATTCAGCACGAAACGCTCATTGGCGCGTTCATCCTGGTCAGCGGGCTGCGCCCCTGAGGTGGCCTCACGCTGATCTTGGCCCGCCCGCAGGCCGGCCGGAAACACGAGGACAGCGGCTCACTGTCGGCACATAACTGGCCAGAGATTGTCATAAAACGTCATAGAAGTCTCAGATCCGCACCCGCCGATTGCGTTGCGCGAAATCTGTGAAGAATAATGACAGCCATGCACCGTTCACCCTGTCACCGCCTCGCGCGCAGCGCCATCGTCATGATGCGCTGCGTCCGCGGCCTGCGGTGACGACAGGCATGGGCCGCGGACGTGAAGCACGATGCGCCTGATTCCACTGCTCACGCCCAAGGACTTCGACCATGACTGTTTCAGCCCTTCCCTTCCACCCGCGCAGCGCCGCGGCCACACGCCGCCAGGGAGCCCGATTGACCTCCGTTGATCCCGCCACTGCGCCCCGCGTCTTCGGCCCGGACGGCCGCAGCCGCCAGACCAGCGAAGCCCCGGCCCATAAGCCGGCCCGCGGCATCATCGTCTACATCGGCCTCGATGAGGACAAGGCAGCCGAAGACGGCACCAACCTCACCGCCATCGCCCAGTCGCTGCAGGAGCACATCCGCGAGCTCTCCCCGCAGGCCGAAGCGCAGACCGTCATCGCCCTGGCCCCCGACGGACCGGACCGCGATCTCGACGCCGTGCGGGCAGTGGCGACCGGCTCGCCGGCAGCCACCGGCAACCCGGCCGGACGGCACGGCCCAGTGCGCTCCCGCGTACCGGCCCGCGTGCGCCCACCCCAGCTGCGCGAGGAGCTCGCCCCGCAGGCCGAAACCCGGGTGCGCATCGACATCCCGCGCCGGGAAGTCACCGTCGACGGACAGCTGGCGGCAGTGACGACCAAGGAGTTCGACCTGCTCGCCACGCTCGTCTCGGCCGCCGGTTCGACGCTCTCACGCGGCGATCTCATCACCGCGCTGTGGGGCGAGAGCCCCGAGCGGCCCGACGAGCGCACCGTCGACGTGCACATCCGCCGGCTGCGCAATCGGCTCGGCGCCTTCTCCTCGATCGTGCGCACGATCCGCGGGGCCGGTTACCGCTACGATGCCCACCCCGACGTCACCGTCTGGAAGGCGACCGCCTCCCGGTGACCACCGCCTCGGCGCCGGTGAGAAGGCCCGGCATGGGGGCCTTGCCGAGGGTGCTGTGAGACCTTGCTGTGAGTCCCCTGCCCGGGCCGTCTCACCAGGGTGTCCTTAAGCGTTCAATCAGCTTGACGGCCTATAGTTCAACCGATGCAGAAACGTCAGTCTTCGCCCGGCAAGGGCATTGTCGTCTTCGTAGTGGGGCTGCTGCTGGCCGCCCTGCTCGCGATGCATACCCTCATCCCGACGACCCGCGGGATCGCGCTCATCGTCGAATCCCTGCTGCCGTGGGCGTGGGTGCTGCTCGTCCTGCTGCTCATCGCCGCACTCATCCGGTTCTCCGTCTTCGGCATTTTCGGCGTGCTCATCCCCGCGCTCGTATGGGGCGGTATGTTCTACCCGTACCTGCGCCCGGCCGACACCCCGGATGATGCCGATATCGTCGTCGCCAGCCAGAACGTCGGCGCGCGGATGCCGCAGCCCACAGCCACCGCGCAGAACCTCATCAACCACGACCCGGATGTCGTGGCCATCCAGGAGATCGAGTCGCTGTCGGGCAAGATCATCAAGAAGCAGCTCGACTCCGCCTTCGAGCACACCGCGGTCACCGACACGATCGGGCTCTGGTCGCGCTGGCCGATGACGAAGCCCGAGGAGATCGACCTCGGCATGCAGTGGCCGCGCGCGATCGCCACCACCCTCAAGACCGACAAGGGCAACGTGCGCCTGTACTCGGTGCACATGCCCTCGGTGCGCCCGGGCCAGGAGTCCCTGCGCAATTCGGCGCTGAACGAGCTGGCCGAGCGGATCAAGTCTGATGACGCCCAGCGGGTCATCGTCGCCGGTGACTTCAACTCCGCGAACTCCGACCGCTACTTCAAGGAGCTCAGCTCCGAACTCGTCGACGCCCGTGAGGCTGTCGGCGGCGGGTTCGGGTTCACCTGGCCGAGCGTGTTCCCGGTCGTGCGCCTGGATCATGTGCTTGTGCGCGGTCTCGACCCGGTCGGTGATCGTGTGCTCAATCGCGGTACGAGCGATCACCGGGCGATCATCAGCTACCTCGACGTCCCAGCGAGCTGAGCGCTCAGCCGGTCTGCGTCTGCTGCTGATGCTGCGGGACCTGCTCGGCGCACCGATCGGTACTCACCGGGGCAGTTGCCTGCTGGCCGCGGCGCAGGATCCCATCGATCTCATCGAGGGTGAGCGCATAGCCGGTCTCCGCCTCAGTCGCCGAGCGGGCGAACACCATCCCCACGACCCGGCCCTCGGCGTCGAGCAGCGGGCCGCCGGAGTTGCCTGAACGCACGATCCCGCGCACCGAGTAGATGTCGCGGGTGACGCTGTCCTCGTTGTAGATGTCGAGGCCGCGGGCCGAGAGTTGCTCGCGCACGCGCGCCGGCGAGATTGTGTACGGCCCGTTCTCCGGGAATCCGACGAGCACCGAGTCTGCCCCGGCGCCGAGGTCGGAGCCGAGTTCCAGCGCCGGTGCCGGCAGGTCGGGCACCCGCAGGACTGCCGCATCGGTGCCGGGGTCGAAGGCGACGACTTCGGCGTTGTACGGTTCGCCAGTGCCGGCGATCTGCACGGTCAGCGACTGTGCGCCGGCGACGACGTGGGCGTTCGTGGCGACGAGCCCGTCGCCGTAGACCCAGCCGGTGCCCTCCTGCAGGCGGCCGCATTCGGTGTGTGAGGTCACGACTTTGACGACGGATCCGTCGACTTGCCGGCCGACGTCGACCATCGCCGGGTTCGGTTCGCCGACCCCGCGGATGCGTTCGCGCTGGCCTTCGAAGACCTGCGGGAATCCGTTGTCGGCTAAGGCGGTGCCGAGTGTGCCGAGCGCCTCGGTCGAGGTGATCGGCAGCATCCGGTCCATCGCGGCGACGATCGCTGAATCGGCGACCCACCGGTTGGGCTGCAGGAACGGGGTGGTGCGGATCCAGCCGGCGGCCAGCCAGATGACGAGCAGGGTGGCGATGATGCTCGAAAGCGCCCCGCCGGTGGCGTCGAGACCGCGGCCGCTGGGGCTCGTGAGCTTCGTGCGCAGGTACGCACCGAGCAGACCGAGACCGACCGAGCAGGCGACGGCCAGGAGCAGCGGAAACAGCACCTCGGCGGCGGGGTGATTGCGGTCGTGAACGATGTCCGTGCTCACCAGCAGCTCGGCGACTGGGCCGGCGAGCAGCCGGCCGAGCACGAGACCGAGGATGAAGCCGACGAGCGTCGAGGCACCGACGAGGAAACCGCGGCTCCAGCCGAGCAGCAGCGCGCCGATGGCGAGCAGGACGATGACGACGTCGACAGCGGCCACGAGTGGGGTTACCTGCGCATTGCCGGGTTGAAGCCCTGGGGCTGCTGGACGCGGCGCATCATGTTCGTGCGGATCTTGACGAACTGGTCGAGCTCGTACTTCTCGACCTCCCGCTCCTTCTCCCCGCCGACGCCGGCGAGCACGCGGGTGCGGATGCTGGCGAGGTCGGCGGACTTGCGGATGAGGCGGCGCATCTCCGGCAGGGCGCCGGGGTACTGGTTGGCCCAGCGCTTGCCGGCGCGGCGGCCCTTCCAGGTGCCGAGCATGTCGACCTCACCGTGGGTCAGCCAGCCGGCGTTGGCGTAGTCGCCGAGCGACTGGCGGGTGTGGATCGACTCGTTGCGGCGCAGCAGCAGTCCGCTGCCGAGCCAGAAGCCGGACATGATGGCTGAGAGGCCGACCATGATCACGAGGCTGAGGAGGCCCAGCGAGCCGACGATGGTGGCGGTGCCGTTCCACAGTGCGTGGAGGAACATGCCGGCGATGAGGCCGGGGAACCACATGAGCACGACGAGCCACCACTGGCCGCGGCGGGCGGCGAAGCCGATGGACAGGCCGTGGCAGATGACGAAGGTCGAGTGCAGCAGCGGGCTCATCACCCCGCGCATGACGAAAGTCATCGCGAGGCCTCCGAGGGCGGCCTCTTCGAAGGATGAGGAGAGGTAGAGCAGGTTCTCGGTGAAGGCGAAGCCGGCACCGATGAGGGAACCGTAGACCCAGCCGTCGAGGGGTCCTTCGAAGTACTTGCGGGCGGCGAGGACGATGACGACGAGGAAGACGCCCTTCGTCGACTCCTCGAACAGCGGCGCGAAGACGACTGCGCCGAGCACGTCGCCGGATGCGTCGATGCCGGCCAGGGCCAGGGCGGTGATGCCGATGACCTGGGCGACGAGCGTCATGATGATCGAGGCGACGGCACCCCACAGCAGGCAGGCGACGAGCAGCAGGATGGGCTGCGGCTTCCAGCGGTCGAACCACCACACCATGAGCATGATGAACAGCAGCGGGATCGCCGCCAGCAGGATGACGATCGGTCCGGCCGGCAGCAGGACGGCGCTGAACCCGAGGATGAGGAGCAGCCCGATGCCGAGCAGTCCGACAAGCCCGATGCTCACGATGGTGCGGGCGAGATCAGCGCCCTCGGTCGGGTTGGCCAGCTGGGGCTGGCGCTGGATCGCCTGCGTGACCCACGGCTGTTCGGCAGGCCCGCCGATGCGCGGCTGGAGCTGCGCGCGCATGCGCATCTCCTGGGTCACCGTCGGGGAGAACCGCGGCTGCGCGTAGGCGCGCTGCTCCGGCTGGCCGTAGCCGCCGGGGCCGATCGGCTGACCGTGCGGCGCAGGCTGCTGGGGCGGGAAGGGCCGGCCGTGCGGATGGCCGTGCGGTCCCGGCTGCTGATGTGCCGGACCGGACCCGTGCGGGCCGGGCTGCGGCTGGGGGCGGAACCGGTCGTGCGCCGGGCCCTGCTGCGGCGGCCCCTGCTGCGGGAAGGGCTGGCCCTGCTGCGGGTAGGGGTGGCCCTGCTGCGGGAAGGGCTGGCCGTGCGGGGGTCGCTGGTGAGGCTGACCCTGGGGGCCGGGGTAACGCGGGTCAGACATGTGCTGCGCCCTCTCAGTCCGTATCGCAAGTGGTCAATGGTGGCGGTGTCACCTCAGTCTACGCACGCACACGGACACCGCCGGTCACCTCGTGTGGCAGATGCGGCACACTCTGCCACATCCGCCTCAACTGAAGCCACAGGCGATCTGTGCTGGAACTGAACCACCGCCTCGGGCACGGCGAAGGCCGCCGGACACGATGCCCGGCGGCCTCCATCAGCTTGAACTTCAGTCCAGGTCGCGGTTCTCGCGCGGGGTGATCTGCAGGGTGCGGGCGGTGTACTCGGACAGTTCGTCGAGCAGCGCCTCGTCCTCGTGCAGCTGGCGGCCGAGCGAGGGCACCATGTCCTTCAGGCGTGCCTCCCAGCCGTCGTATTGGCGCGGGAAGCATTTCTTGAGCAGGTTGAACATGATCGGCGCGGCCGTCGAGGCGCCCGGTGAGGCACCGAGCAGGGCAGCCAGCGAGCCGTCTGCCGCGGAGATGAGCTCGGTGCCGAAGCCGAGCACGCCGCCCTTGTCCTTGTCCTTCTTCATGACCTGAACCCGCTGGCCGGCGGTGATGAACTCCCAGTCGGCCGGGTTGACCTCAGGGGTGAAGTCGGCGAGCGCCTCGTAGCGCTTCTTCTTCGTCGAGGCGAGCTCGCCGAGCAGGTAGCTGACGAGGTCGAAGTTGTCCTTAGCGACGTTGAGCATAACCGGCAGGTTGTTGCCGCGCACTGAGAACGGCAGGTCGGTGAACCGGCCCTTCTTGAGGAACTTCGGGGTGAAGCCGGCGTATGGGCCGAACATGAGGTATTCCTTGCCCTGCACGACGCGGGTGTCGAGGTGCGGAACCGACATCGGCGGGGCGCCGAAGGCGGCCTGGCCGTAGACCTTGGCGTGGTGGCGGGCGACGAGCTCGGGGTTCGAGGTGCGCAGGAACAGGCCGGAGACCGGGAAGCCGCCGTAGCCGTGGCCCTCGGCGATGCCGGAGCGCTGCAGCAGGTGCAGGGCACCGCCGCCGGCGCCGATGAACACGAACTTCGCATCGACGGCGAAGGTCTCACCGGCGGTCGTGTTCTTCACGTGCACGCGCCAGCCCTCGGCGGTGCGGTTGAGGTCGGAGACCTCGTGGCCGGTCAGGATCTGGGCGTTCTTCGTACCAGCGTGGGTGAGCAGCTGGCGCGACAGCGAGCCGAAGTCGACGTCGGTGCCGGTGTCGAACTTCGACAGCGCGTTGACCTGGCCGGGTCCGCGGTTCTCGAACATGAGCGGCAGCCACTCGGCCTGCACGGACGGGTCGTCGGTGTACTCCATCTCCTTGAACAGCGGGTTGCGCACCATCGTCTCGTAGCGGGTGCGGATGTAGTCGCGGCCCTTCTCGCCGCGGCCGTAGGAGATGTGCGGGACCTGGTTGATGAAGGTGGAGGGATCGGTGAGCACGCCCTCGTCGACGAGGTGCGACCAGAACTGGCGTGAGACGTGGAACTGCTCATTGATGTTGATCGCTTTGGTGATGTCGACGTCGCCGTTGGCATCGGCCGGCGAGTAGTTGAGCTCGCACAGCGCGGCGTGGCCGGTGCCGGCGTTGTTCCACGGGTCCGAGCTTTCGCGGGCGACGTAGTCGAGGCGCTCGTAGACGCGGACATCCCACTCCGGCTGGAGCTCGGCCAGCAGCGTCGCCAGCGTGGCGCTCATGATGCCGCCGCCGATAAGGACGACGTCGGCGCTTTCCTTCGTATAAGTCAATGAAATCCCTCGGATCGTAAGGTCAGGCCGCCCTGTGGGGCACGCCGCTGATAAATTGGAGGATCATCACGCAGTTTACTCCCCGTCCACGCTGCCTCCGAACTCGGGGAGGCCCTGCTCTCGCGCGCTGCGGCGGCTGTGGATGGTGGGCGTGTGTCCACAGCCGTGCCCGAGGTGTTCTGTCGTGGGCTGGCGACCGCTGGACTGGGCGCATGAGACGAGTGAGCATTCCCGCCCGGCAGCTGCGCCGGGCCGCCGCAGTGACGACCGTATCCGTTCTGGCTGCCATCGGCCCGGTGGCCGCCGCGCCACCTGTGCTGGCTGCCGGCCTGGCCGGAGGTGAAGAGCCGCCTGCCCTGTCAGGTCCGCCGGACCTGCGCCCGGACGTCGGACTCGACGGCGGCCCGCAGCCGAAGCGCTACCGCAGCACGAATGCCGGCATGTATGGACCTGGTCTGTGGCATCACGCTCCTGCCGGGCGCACCTGGTACGGCGCATACTTCTCCCTGCCGGGCAGTTCGCTGTCCCACGCGGCGGCCTACTGCATCGACGCCGGGTTGAAGTCGCCGTATCCGCAGTACTTCACACAGGCCGACGGGCAGACTTTGGCGTCTGCGGAGACGGCGTGGGCGCTCTCAGCCCACAGCTCGGCTGATGACGCGGGGATCCAGGCGGCGCTGGCGGCCATCGCCCGGCTCGATGAGAACCTCGAGCACGATCATGCGATCGCGCCCGCCGAACCAGGTGAGCTCGGCGCGGAGTTCGCAGAGGCGGCCGAGGCGTATGCGCACATCACGAAGGACGCCGCTGACCTGGCGGGACCCTACCGGGTGGAGCTGAGCCTAGGGGAAGGCGATGAGCTGGCTCTCGACGGACCGGCGACCCCGCAGCCGGCGACCGACCCGGCAGGTGAACCGGCCGAGGCCGGCAGCAGTCCCTTATACCGTCCGCTTCAGGCTCGGGTCAGCGTGGTGTCCGCCTCAGGCGAGACGCTTGATGACATTCCGCTGACGGTCGAGGTCTCCGGCGGAGCAGTCGAGGAGACCGAGCTGCGTTCGGCTGCCGAACCACTGATCTTCAGTGTCCGGCCCGACCGCGGGAGCACCGAACCGGTGGCCGTCACGGTCACCGCGACCGGACTGCCGGCCACCGATGTCATCGTCTACGACCCGATCGACCCGCAGACAGGCGAACCGGCTGCACGCGTGCAGAGCATCGTGACCGCCGGTGAGCCGACGACGGCATCGGCCAGCGCCGAGCACACCATCGAACCCGCTCCCCCGATTCCACCCATGACACCGCCGATCGTCACCGTCCCGCCGATCGAATCACCGCCTGCCACCGAACCGCCTCCGACGCAGGAACCCCCGCAGGAGACGACGCCGGCACCTGAGACGACCGCCCCACCTGAAACCCAGGAGCCTCCTGAGACGCAGGCACCGCCGACGCAGACGCAGCCGGCAGAAACGCAGCCGCCGAGCTCCACGACTCCTCCCCCACCGGCACCGACGACGCCACCTGAGGACAGTCCCGAACACCGCACCGCGGCACCCCCGCCGCCACCGACGACGCGGCCGCACGCGGAGGCGCCCACCTCAGATGAGCTGCCGCGCACCGGCCCGGTCGGCACCGGCGCAGCACTCGGCTCGGCGCTGCTCCTGCTCGGCTGCGGCATCGCAGCGATCACGGTCGCTCGCGG
The DNA here is from genome assembly GCF_025147615.1 of Brevibacterium luteolum. NCBI lineage: Bacteria > Bacillati > Actinomycetota > Actinomycetes > Micrococcales > Brevibacteriaceae > Brevibacterium > Brevibacterium luteolum. Next base: position 84,932 of record NZ_JALXPM010000004.1, read on the forward strand.
GCTGAAACGCGAGGACTGATCTCAGCGGCGATCGCGGGCGAACGCAGAGGCTCGTTCGATATACCAGTCGAGCACCTGCGGTTCGGCCGCGGTCGCCCGGTTGATCGACTCAGGAGCAGCGCCCTGGAAGATCCGCTTGATCGGCACTTCCATCACCTTGCCGGTGCGGGTTGTCGGCACGGCTGGGGCTTCGATGATCTCGTCGGGCACGTAGCGCGGGGAGATCTGCTCGCGGATGGCTGTCACGATCGTGGCACGCAGTTCATCGGTCAGCGTGTGTCCTACCGCCGGGACGACGAACAGCGGCATGTAATAGTCACCGTCACCCAGCTCAGCACCGATGACCATCGAGGACTGCACGCCGTCGACGGCATCGACGACCTGGCAGATGTCGGCTGAGCCCATCCGGATGCCACCGCGGTTGATCGTCGAGTCCGAACGGCCGTGGATGATGAAGCTGCCGTCGTCGAAGTGGGTGACCCAGTCACCGTGGCGCCACACTCCGGGGAACGCGTCGAAGTAGGCCTCGCGGTAACGGCTGCCGTCCGGGTCGTTCCAGAAGAACACCGGCATCGAAGGCATCGGCTGCGTGACGACGAACTCGCCGAGCTCACCGATGACCGGCTGGCCATGGGAGTCGAAGGCCTGCGCGTCGACGCCGAGGTAGGCGCCTTGCAGGTGCCCACGGACCACCGGGTCATACGGGTTCGAGCCGATGAACCCGGAGGCGATGTCGGTGCCGCCGGAGTCGGATCCCAGGTGGATGTCGTCGTGGACGTGCTGGTAGATCCAGTCCCAGGTGCTCTCCGGAAGCGGAGATCCGGTCGAGAGGATCTTGCGCAGAGCGGAGAGGTTGTAGCGGGCTGCCGGTGACAGCCCCGATTTCTGCACGAGGGTGAGGATCGCCGCCCCGGTGCCGAATGAGGTGGCGCGTTCGCGTTCGAGGATCTCGAACTGCTTGTCCGGCACACCGGCGACGGGGGACCCGTCATAGGTGATGATCGTCGCTCCGACGGTCATGATGTTGACGAGCAGGTTCCACACCACCCACGTCGTCGCCACTGCCATATAGCAGCGATCATCTGGAGTGAAGTCGTACTGCAGCGCGTTGGCCTTGAGCGCTTCGATCGTCACTCCGCCATGGCCGTGGACGATGCCCTTCGGCTTACCCGTCGTGCCCGAGGAGTACAGCACCCACAGTGGGTGGGAGAAGTCGACGGGCTCGAAGACCGGATCGACCGGGTCCGCGACGATCGCCGAGTGCAGTGTGGTCCCCTCGGCCAGCTCACGGGCTTCGAGCTCGTCACCGAGCTGGTCGATGAGGATGTGGTGTTCGATGCTCGGCAGCGCCTGACGCAGATCGGGCACGATCGAGCGCATGTCGAGGTGCTTGCCGTTGAAGAGGTATCCGTCGACGGTGATGAGGACCTTCGCCTCCAGCTGGGCGAAGCGATCGGCAATGCCCGTGAGCCCGAAGTCCGGGCCGACGACCGACCACACAGCGCCGACGGTCGCGCAGGCGAGCATCGCCTCGACGGCCTGCGGGATGTTCGGCAGCACCGCACACACGGTGTCGCCTGGCTTCACGTCGTGTTCGCGCAGCCAGGCGGCCAGCGCCCCGACGCGTCCGGCGAGCTCGCGCCAGGTCAACGACTCGCGGCGCTCATCCTCATGCAGCCCGACCAGCGCCTCAACGTCCGGGCGGGTGTGCACGCGGCGGAAGATGTTCTCGGCGTAGTTGCACGATGCTCCGGCGAACCAGGTGACGTCGGGCATCTTCGTCCCTGTGCGCACGGGGCCGTCGCCGCGGTCGCCGATGACGTCGAAGTACTCCCAGATGCTGTCCCAGAACGCGTCGAGCTCACGCACCGACCAGTCGTGCAGCTGCCGGTAGCCGCGGGTCTCGACTCCGCGGGCGCGTGCCAGCCACCGCTGGTAGTCATACATTCGGCTGGCTTCCACCCGCTCACGCGGCGGCGTCCACAGCACAGCGTCACCGCCGTTGGTCTCTGGGCTCATCTCTGCTCCGTCCTCCGGCTTGCCTGCCGGGTCGCTGGCGATCACCGTAGCCATTGTGCCAGCGAATGTGGCCGGCGTCTCATCAGCCGTCAGCCCGTCAGCCGCGCCCACAGGCCGATGTCGAAGCTGCGGTGCTGGACCATTCCGGCCATGTGTCTGACGGCGTTGTCGAGTTTGCCGCGCCAGGCGTCGATCGCTGAGTCTGCGTCCCCGCGTTCGAGGGCCTCGACGATGCGGGTGTTGTCGTAGATGATGCGCCGTGCGGCCGGTGAGTAGTCGACGCGCAGCACCGAGATGTAGAGCCGCAGCCGGAGGATGAGCGCTTCGAAGGTGCGGGCGGTCTGGGCGAGTCCTGCTGCGCGGGCGAATTCCTGCTGGAAGCGCAGATCGGCATCGCCGACGCTGAGCCCGGTGCGCAGTCCGAGCCGGGCGACGGCCGGGATCCGGTCGAGGGCATGCCGGACGGGCACAAGGTCGCGGCGCGGGCGGGTGGCCAGATTGCGCAGCAGCACGATGCCCAGTGCCTGCCGGCTGGCGTAGACGTCGAGCACATCGCGTGAGGTGATGACTGGGATGCGCACATCACCATGCGAGCCGTCGAGCAGCTCGTCATCGACCATGCGCCGCAGCGGCACGTCGACAGCCGCTCTGCCGATCCCAAGGCGGGAGGCCAGCTGGGCTGGGCGGATCCGGTCACCGACGGTGTAACCGGAGTCGATGATCTCCTCGCGCAGTGCGAGGGCGAGCTGCTCGGTCAGGGAGGGCTGTTCGCGCGGCAGCCAGGCCGACACATTCGGAGCCGGCAGACCAGCAGCATCGCCAGCGCCAGAAACCCGGTCTTTCGATTCAGAACTCTTGTGATCTGCTGGCCTGGTTCCGGCGATCCAGGCGAGACCTTCCAGGCCGCGGGTGACCTGCTGGGCCAGGGCATCGAGCAGGTCGCCGGGCACGTCGGCGCAGTCGGCCAGCAGTGCTCGCAGCCGGGCGCTGAACTCCTCCAGGTCGGTGATGTGTGCGATCTCGGCATCCCGCCATGCCGCTGGCGAGAGGTGGCTGTCGTCGCCCGCCACAACGGCGAGCGGGTCGAAGATGAGAACGCGGTCGGCAGGCGCCTCGGCAGCGGCGGTGAGCGCCCGGGTGACGGGCCCGAACCGGGATTCGGCTGCCGGGCGGCGGGCCCAGGCGGCCAGCCCTGCCGCGTGCATCCCGGCGGTCACACTGGCCGCCCGCCGCGATCGAGCCCGGGGCCCGCGGGTGGAGATGCGGGCTGAGCGCGAAAGCCGGCTGGCGGTGATGACGGCCAGCGGGAACCCGACAGCGCAGGCCTCCAGGCGCAGCGCAGACCGGGACTCCTCAGCGCGCGACTGTGCAAAGGGTGTGAAGCGGGAGACGGCACGGCTGACGATCGGCTGGCTCAGCCCGGTCATCTCCGCGATCCCGCGCGTCGAATAGGCCCGGGCATCGATCCGTGCTCCAGCACCGGCGAGGATCGCGGCCACCACCTGATCAGCAGTGGCC
>NZ_JALXPM010000040.1:0-26321 GCF_025147615.1 Brevibacterium luteolum
TTGAAGCAACGTTGCTCGCCCTGAGTCGGCGGGCTCGAGCGGCTGTCATCCGGCGAGAAGTGCGCAGCCTCGTAGAACAGCGCGGCGTAGTAGAACCAGATGAGGCAGCTGCCGCGTGGCGTTCAGAAGTGCATCGGCGGATCTTCAACATCAAGAACTGCGGCGCTGGGCTGCTGGACCCCGAACAATCACATGCAAAACTCCGGGCTGAACTGGCGGCGCGCCACACGAGACGCTCAATATTAGCGAGCGCCGGCGCTAAGACGTGTGCTCACACCCCCCCGCAGCCAGGCGGCGTTGGCAAGGAACTCAGCAACGTCGTCGATTGCCGTGTCGCCGAACGAGGCCCGAGGCGAGTGATTCGTCTCGTTCGCGTCACCGTAGGGTTCGGCTCCGACGAGTGCGTAGGCGCCTGGAACTTCGGCAAGCACATGCGAGAAGTCCTCGGAGCCAGTCAGCGGCTCGGACATCTCCGTCCACGAGCCCGCGCCGAAGACCGTGTCGATGACCCGGCAGGCGTAAGCGGTTTCGGTGGCATCGTTGACGGTGACTGGATAGTCGGGCATCGCTTCGATCTCCGCCGTCATCTGATGGGCCTCGGCGATCGAGACGGCCAGCTGCTGGACGTCGGCGAAGAGCCGCTTCTTCGTCTCCGGGGTGAAGGAGCGCAGCGAGATCTTCATCTCCGCGGTCTCCGGGATGATGACCGAGTCAGTGCCGGCCTGCAGCGATCCCAGGGTCGCGACGACCGGTTCGAAGGGGCCGAAACGGCGCGCGACGAGCGTGTTGAGGCCGACGCCGATCTCGCAGGCCACCGGCACCGGGTCGAGAGCGAGGTGCGGCACTGAACCGTGCCCGCCTCGACCGCGGATGACAATGCGCAGCTCATCGCAGCCGGCCATCAGCGTGCCCGGGCGCAGATGCCAGGTGCGCGGGGCGAACATCCCAGAGTAGACATGGGCGCCGAACGCGGCTTCGATCGGCTTGCCACCCGCCTCCAGCAGCCCGTCCTCGATCATCCACTTCGCTCCGACGTAGGCTTCCTCGGCCGGCTGGAACATGAACAGCACATCGCAGGACAGCTCGCTGCGGCGCTTATGCAGCATCCGCAGCGCGCCGACCAGGCCAGCGGTGTGAATGTCATGGCCGCAGGCGTGCATGCGACCGGGGATCTTCGACGCCCACGGAATGTCGACATTCTCTTCGACCGGCAGCCCGTCCATATCGCCGCGCAGCAGCACCAGCGGGGTATCAGCGCTCGAGTCAGGAGCCCGCAGGATGACGATGATCGAAGACTGGCGCTCACCGGTGGTGATCTCCAAGCCGTCGAGGTCGCTGATCGCTTTGAGCACCTTCGCCTGAGTGCGCGGCAGTTCGGTGCCGAGCTCGGGATGCTCGTGCAGGTCATGGCGCAGCTCGCGCAGGAAGGCGCGCAGTTCGTCGCTGACGGTCAGCGGTGCGGCGGTGGGCTCAGCAGTCATATCGGGTCTCCTTGTGAAAGGTGCAGGGATGGGGTCGTGCAGAAGCCAGGGTGGCACAGAGAATGACGCCCGCCGATCGGCGGGCGGTGCGTCACCGCACGCGCCTACCGGCCTGCCACACACCGATGGTGTGCTGGCGGATCTTCTCGGCTCCGCCGTCACGCAGGTCGGTGTCGAAGAGCACAAGGTCAGCTGTCTGACCGGGTGCGATCCGCCCGATGTTCTCGTCATCGAGCAGGCGTGCCGCGACCGAGGTGGCGGAGGCGAGCGCATCGACAGGGGCCATGCCGTTGGCGATCATCAGCTCGATCTCCTCGAGATTCTGCCCGTGCTCGCCGACTCCGGCATCGGTGCCCATCGCGATCTGCACACCGGCCTCGTAGGCGGCGGCGATCGAAGCGGCGTGCGTCTCAGCGACCCGCCGGGCCTTGTCGACGACAGCTGGCGGCAGGGGTGCACCGGCATCGGCGGCGGCGATGACGGACATCGGGGCCTGCAGAGTCGGAACGAGGAAGGTGCCGGCCTCGAGCATCATCTCGATCGACTCGTCGTCGAGGTAGATGCCGTGTTCGATCGAACGAACCCCAGCCCGCAGCGCGTTCTTGATCCCCTCGGTCCCCTGGGCATGGGACATGACATAGGAGCCCTGGGCGTGCGCCTCGGAGACGATGACGGCGATCTCCTCCTCGGTGAACTGTGAGTGCCGGGGATCGTCAGTCGGCGACAGCACCCCGCCGGTCGAGCAGATCTTGATCTGATCGGCGCCAGCGCGCAGGATCTCTCGCACCTTCCGCAGCACCCCCTCAGGCCCGTCGGCGACACCGTCGGGTCGGCCGGGATGGCTGGTGAGCATCGGCATCGAGCAGCCTGAGAGCATCTGCCCGTCACCGTGCCCGCCGGTCTGGGACATGATCGAGATCGCCAGGCGGAGGTCGGGACCGCTGATGAGCCCGGTCTGCAGAGCGTGACGCACTCCGGCGTCGGCGCCGCCGGCATCACGGGCAGTGGTGACCCCGGCCTGCAGGGTGCGCTGCAGGTGGACGACGGACTTGTAGAACTGCAGTGAGAACGGTTCGGTGAAGGCGGTCAGCGATCCCGCATCGGAGAAGCACACATGGACGTGGCAGTCGATGATGCCCGGGGTGAGGGTGTGGCCGTAGGCGTCGATGACCTCGAGGTCGCCGCTGGCAGCATCCGCGCCTGAGGCGGCCGGTGAATCCGCTTCCGCTGCCGAGGCCTCGGTCGCGGTGAGCGACTCGATCACCCCATCGGTAACGCGCACGTCCTGCAGCTGGGGGAGGAAGTCCTCCCCATCGAACACCCGCACTCCGCGCAGCAGCGCCCTGCCCGTCACCGACGCGGACTTCTCCACCATGCGGCACCTCTTTCATCAGCAGACATCGTTGTCATGGTTGCTCACACGCTATCGGGGTGCGTCGCGTGCGGCAAAGAGGATTCTCAGCAGCACGGGACGGACGCGCAGCAGCACGGCGCGCGGAACACGGACCGCCGACGATGCGAAACAGCCCCCCACCGAGGTGTTTCGCCTGGTGAGGGGCTGTTTTCCCAACGTGCGCGAGGGGGGACTTGAACCCCCACGATCTTGCGATCACTGGCACCTGAAGCCAGCGCGTCTACCAATTCCGCCACTCGCGCGAGCAGCACCAGGAAACTCTAACACCCTGCCCGCGGCAGCGCCAATCCGGTGGCGCAGGACACAGCTGAGACCGCCCTGCGGCGAGGGCCGGGACAACCGGTGCGAACCGCACAAGCCCACCTCCGGCGCGACAGCGGTATGGCATTCTGGGCAGATATTCAGCACAGTCGGCATGTGATTGACACGGTCTCGCGTTAGCATGGAGTGTTGACAGCTCGCACGCTGATCCTTTCAACGTGCACGCAGAACCGACCGCACGACCCGCTGCCGCAGCCCACGTGCCGCAGCCGGCAGGAGAGGAGGCACCGGATGGGCGTACTCGATCGCTTCGAACGCCGCATCGAACGCGTCGTTAACGGCGCCTTCGCCAAAGCCTTCCGCTCCCAGGTCGAGCCCGTCGAACTCGCCGGCGCACTGCGCACCGAGTCCGACAACCGCGCAGCCGTCGTTTCCCGCGGGCGCACGCTGACAGCCAACAGCTATACGATCGAACTCTCCGCCAACGACTTCGACCGCCTCGAGCCGATCCAGGCCGAGCTGCGCCGCGATCTGCGCCAGGTCGTCGGCGACCATGCCGTCGAACAGGGTTACAGCTTTGTGGGCCCCATCAACGTCGGCTTCGAACGCGCCGAAGACCTCGACACCGGCATCTACCGGGTGCGCTCCAACACGCTGCGCCCCGACGGCTCGCCGGCCGCGCAGCCGCCCAACCGGGGCGGCTACGACCCTGAGAGCCGCGCCAACCCCATCGTCGCCGAGGAATGGGAGCAGCGCACCGGTCACACCTCCTCGCGCCCCAACCCGCAGGTCGCCCCGCAGGCCACCGGTTACGAACAAGCTCCCGCCTACGCCGGCGCCCCGGCCCCAGCGATGGGCCGCCCCCGAGGCGCCGCCCGCCCTGGTGCCGCAGCTCCGGGAGGCGCCGGATCCAGTGCCGCCGGCCATCCGCGACCGGGTTCGAACATCCAGTGCAGCGCTGAGATCGACGGCCGCAGCTACCGTCTCGGCGAGGGCACGACCGTCTTCGGCCGCTCGTCGAACAGCGCCGACATCGTCCTCGACGACTCCGGCGTCTCGCGCCGGCACTTCGAGATCACCGTGCGCGACGGCCACGCCACTGCCACCGACCTCGGGTCGACGAACGGCACGCTGCTCGACGGCCGCCGCATCACCTCTGTCATGCTCACCGATGGGGCGCGGCTCACCGCCGGCGACACCGAGGTGCTGTTCCGGCACCGGGAAATGGGAGGCTGATGAGCGAGTTCACCGTCCTGGTGCTGCGGTTGGCATTCTTCGTTCTGCTGTGGCTCTTCGTCTTCCTCATCGCCGGTGTCCTGCGCCAAGACCTCTTCGGCCCACGTCGCAGCCGCAATCGAGCGTCCCGACGCAGCCGGAAGACCGCTGGCAGCCCCGCTGCTGCGCCTGCCGGCTCGGCCTCCTCGCAGCCACACCACCCGCCTGCTGCCGCGCCGCAGCAGCCCCACTCCCTCGTCGTCACCTCCGGTGCGCTGCAGGGGATGGTCATCGCGCTGGGCACCGCGCCGATCACGATCGGCCGCTCCAGTGACAACACCCTGGTGCTCGACGATGACTTCGCCTCCGGCCATCACGCCCGCTTCGTCCCCTCCGGCGGCCGCTGGTACGTCGAGGACCTCGGCTCCACCAACGGAACCTTCATCGGCGAACAGCGCCTGTCCAGCCCCATCCCCATCTCCCCCGGCACCGCCGTGACCGTCGGCCACACCACCATGGAGCTACGTTCGTGAGCAGTCCCCACCCCATCATGCTGCGCTCAGCCGCTCGCTCCCACGTCGGCGCGGTGCGCAAGAACAACCAGGACTCCGGCTATGCCGGGCCGAACTTCCTGCTCATCGCCGACGGCATGGGCGGGCACGCCGGAGGTGACGTCGCCTCGGCGATCACCGTCGCCCGGCTCTCCGACCTCGATGCCGACGATCACGAACACGACGCCTCCGAAGCGCTGCGCACCGCGATCCTCGACGCCAATGAGCGCATCACCAACTCGGTGGCCGAGAAGCCCGAACTCGCCGGAATGGGCACCACTGTCACTGCGCTGCTGCGCGCCGGTTCGAAGCTGGCTCTGGCCCACATCGGCGACTCGCGCGGCTACCTGCTGCGCGACGGCGAACTCGACCTCGCCACCCACGATCACACCTTCGTGCAGATGCTCGTCGATGAAGGCCGCATCACCGCCGAAGAGGCCGAACAGCATCCGCAGCGCTCGGTTGTCATGCGCGTGCTCGGCGACGTCGGCGCGGCACCGGAACTCGATATGTCGATCCGCGAGGCGCGCATCGGGGATCGGTGGATGCTGTGCTCGGACGGGCTGACCGGATTCGCCGACATCGACGAGATCAAGCACACCCTGGCCACCGTCGACGACCCCGGCGCCTGCTGCGACCGGCTCGTCGAAATGGCCCTCGACGGCGGCGGCGCAGACAATATCACCGTCGTCATCGGCGATGTCGTCGCGGCCGACGACAGCGCTGAGACCACCAGCGGCGAATCGGTCGGCTCCGTGCGCGACAACCCGCAGTTCGCGCTGCTGGGCCAGAAGGACACCCCCACCGAGCTCATCGACACCGGCCAGTTCGACACCATCGGCGAGGAGAACACCGCCACCCACCCACTCGACACCGTCAACCCGCCCGACAACGGCGCACCTGCCGCGGCGATCGGCGCCTCGGGCACGGCCGCTGGTCCCGGTGGGGCCACCGCCGCCGGGGATCTTGGCTCGGCTGCCCGCGGTCGCGGCACGCGCACCGCGACCGTCGCTGAGACCCAGGAGATCGCCCGCCACGACGAGGACATCGCCCGTCACGACGAGGACTGGGACGATGATGAGAGACCCAGGCGCCGCCCGCTGCTCGGCATCATCGTCACCATCGCCGTGCTCGCAGCACTCGTGCTCGCTGGCGTCGTCGGCTACACCTTCATCCGCGGGCAGTACTACGTCGCCGCCGACGCCGGCAATGTCGCTGTCTACCGCGGCATCGCCCAGAAGCTCGGGCCGATCGAACTCTCCGAACTCGACGAGACCACCGAGGTGCGCGTCGATGACCTCTCGGCGTACTCGCAGCGCCGCATCGAGCAGACCATTCCGGCCAGCTCACGCGCCGATGCCGACAGACTCGTCGGCAACCTGCGCGATGAGGCCGAGCAGAACGCCGCGAAGAAGATGAGCGCCGGCGCCGCCGATACCTCAACGGACCCGGCACCGCCGCCGAAGAACACCGGCGAACCGAACCCCGACAGCACCGACCAGCAGGGTCAGGGCGTGCCCGAACGGTCCTCGGACACGGGCGGGTGAGCATGAGCTACGCACCTGACGCTCCCGCACTCTCCCCGGCCGCGACGACGCCCCAGCGGCACCGGAGCCCGCAGGCCCTGCGGATCTCCGAGCTGCTGCTGACCGCGCTGGCCGTCGTCATCTCCGCCGGCGCCTACGCACTCGTGGGCCTCGGCAGTGAACAGACCGTGCCCGCCAACGTCTACCAGTACGCCGGCTGGCTGGCAGCCCTCGCCCTCGCCCTGCACCTCATCGTGTGGTGGCGGGCCCGCTACGCCGACCCCGTCCTCGTGCCGCTGGCCGTGCTGCTCAACGGCCTCGGCCTGGCGATGATCTACCGCATCGACGTCGCCAAGACCGCCGCCGGTCGCGAATCGAATGCCGCCGTCTCCCAGCTCATCTGGATGACCCTCGGGATCATCCTGTGCGCCCTCGTCATCGCGTTCCTGCGCGATCACCGGATGCTGCGCCGCTACACCTACCTCACCGGCTTAGCCGCCCTCGTGCTGCTCATGCTGCCGCTCGTGCCCGGCCTCGGCAAGACCATCAACGGTGCCCGCATCTGGATCGGCATCGGCGGCATGTCCTTCCAGCCCGGTGAGATCGCCAAGATCTGCCTGGCGATCTTCTTCGCCGGCTACCTCGTCAGCTTCCGCGACCAGCTCGTGCTCGCCGGACCCAAATTCCTCGGCATGCAATTCCCGCGCCCACGCGACCTCGGGCCGATCATCATCGCCTGGGTCGCCAGCGTCGGCATCCTCGTCCTGCAGCGCGACCTCGGCACCTCGCTGCTGTTCTTCGGCCTCTTCGTCGCCGTCCTCTACGTCGGCACCGGCAAGAAGGCCTGGATCTTCCTCGGCCTGGGCATGTTCACCGCCGGTGCGCTCATCGCCTCGCGCATCTTCAGCCACGTCCAGCAGCGCCTCGACGGCTGGCTCGATGCGCTCAATCCGGACATGTACAACCGTGAGATCGGCGGGTCCTACCAGCTCGTACAGGGCCTGTTCGGCATGGCCAAGGGCGGACTGACCGGCGCGGGCCTGGGCAACGGCCGGCCCCACATCGTGCCCTATGCCGAATCCGACTTCATCTACGCCTCCCTCGGCGAGGAGCTCGGGCTCGTCGGCATGTTCGCGATCCTGCTGCTCTACGTGGTCCTCTTCGAACGCGGCATGAAGATCGCCCAGCAGCTGCGCGACGGCTTCGGCACCCTGCTGGCCACCGGCCTGTCCTTCACCATCGCCCTGCAGTGCTTCATCGTCATCGGCGGCGTCACCCGGCTCATCCCGCTCACCGGCCTGACCACTCCGTTCCTGGCCTACGGCGGCTCCTCGCTCATCGCGAACTGGATCATCATCGGCCTGATGCTGCGCATGAGCGACAACGCCCGCCGCCCGGCCGAGGAGTTCCAGACCGGCGTGCTCACCATCCAGAAGCCCGGCGACGAGGAGGAGGCCCACGAATCGGCTCTCGCTTCTACGCTCGGCCGGCTGCGCTCCAAGCGCAAGGTCCGCCGTCCCGGTGACGCACCGGTGACCCCTCCCGAGGTGTACGCGACCGGCGAGCAGCACCCCACCCCCGCCTCGGGCGCGGGAATCGACGCCGATGACACCCCGACGACGAACTTCCAGCGCGGAGGTGAGAGCCAGTGAAGAACCCACTCAAGCACCTGGCCGTCGTCGGCTTCGTGATGTTCGCGCTGCTGTTCGGCTCAACAAGCTACGTACAGTACTTCGCCGCGCAGTCACTGAAGGACAATCCGCTGAACAACCGGACGCTGCTCGACGAGCTCTCCCGCGACCGCGGGCCTATCCTCGTCGACGGCACCCCGATCGCCTACTCAGAACCCGTCGACGACCCGTACAAGTTCCAGCGCAAGTACGGCGCTGAGGGGATGTCTGCAGAGATGTACGCCAGCCTCACCGGCTACTTCTCCATCACCTCGGGCACCTCCGGGCTCGAGCGCACCGAGAACGGGCTGCTGTCGGGCACCGACGACGCGCTGTTCTACGACAAGGTCTCCAACCTGCTCACCGGCCAGCAGCCGGCCGGCGCCGCCGTTGAACTCACCATCAACCCGAAGGCCCAGAAGGCCGCCTGGGACGGCCTGAGCGGCCAGCGCGGCGCCGCCGTCGCCCTCGACCCGAAGACCGGCAAGGTCCTCGCCATGGTCTCGACGCCGGGCTGGGACCCCAACGCGCTGGCCACGCACAACCGGGATGCCGCCCTCGATGCGTACAATTCGCTCATCGACAACGACGCCAACCCGGCCTACAACCGGGCGATCGGCGGCAACCTCTACCCGCCGGGCTCGACGTTCAAGCTCGTCACCGCTGCTGCCGCGCTCGAATCCGGGCAGTACACCAAGGACTCCGAGCTGCCCTCGCCGACCGTGCTCGACCTGCCGCAGACCTCGGCGACGATCCGCAACGCCGGCGGCGCCTCCTGCGGCAACGGCAGCACCGCCAGCCTCGACCATGCGCTGACGAAGTCGTGCAACACGACCTTCGCGCAGCTGGGCATGGACCTAGGTGCTGAGGCGATGAATGAGCAGGCGAAGAAGTTCGGCTTCGGGGAGAGCTTCGACATGCCGCTGGCGGTCACCGCCTCGTCGTTCCCCTCCGATGTCAACGAACCGCAGCTCGCCCAGTCGTCCCTCGGCCAGTTCGAAGTGCGCGCCACCCCCATCCAGATGGCGATGGTCGCCTCAGCGATCGCCAACGACGGAGAGCTCATGCAGCCCCAGCTCATCTCCCAGATCCGCAACGCCCGCACCCTCGATCTCATCGAGGAGCCGCGGCCGCGGACCTTCTCCAACCCGATCAGCAGCGACACCGCCGGTCAGCTGACGGACATGATGGTCAACGTCGTCGACTCGGGAACCGGCACCGCCGCGAAGATCCCCGGTGTCGATGTCGCAGCGAAGACCGGCACGGCACAGCACGCGAAGGGCAGGGCACCGCATGCATGGTTCACCTCCTTCGCCCCGGCAGACGACCCGCAGGTCGCCGTGGCAGTCGTCGTCGAAAGCGGCGGCAATGCCGGCAATGAGGCCTCCGGTGGACGCGTCGCGGGCCCGATCGCAAAATCAGTCATGGAAGCGGTGATGGATTCATGAGGCCAGAACCAGGCACGCTGCTCGGCGGCCGTTACGAGCTCACCAACCGGATCGCCGTCGGCGGCATGGGCGAGGTGTGGCGCGGACGCGACACCGTCCTCGAACGCGAGGTCGCAGCGAAGATCATGAAGGACGAGTACCTGTCCGATCAGGGCTTCCTCGCCCGCTTCCGGGCCGAGGCGCGTTCGATGGGTGCTGTGTCCGATCCCGGCATCGCCGGCGTGTACGACTACGGCGAGGAGAACGGCTCACCGTACCTCGTCATGGAGTTCGTGCCCGGTGAGTCGCTGGCCGCCCTGCTCGACCGCGGCCCGATGAGCGAGGCCGATACGCTCTCGATCATCGCGCAGGCTGCGCAGGCGCTGCATGCTGCGCACATGTCCGGGGTCGTCCACCGCGACGTCAAGCCCGGCAACCTGCTCATCACCCCGGATTTCCGGGTCAAGATCACCGACTTCGGCATCGCCCGGGTCGCTGACCAGGCGCCTTTGACGAAGACCGGCCAGGTGATGGGCACCGCCCAGTACCTGGCCCCAGAGCAAGCGACCGGCAAGGGCTCGACACCGAAGTCGGACCTGTACTCACTCGGCATCATCGCCTACGAGGCGCTGGCTGGAAACCGCCCGTTCACCGGCGACTCGCAGGTCGAGATCGCCATCGCGCAGGTCAACCGCCAGCACCCGCCGCTGCCGGAGACGGTCTCCGAACCGGTCCGCCGGCTGGTCGACTCGCTGCTGTCGAAGCAGCCGGAGAAGCGCCCGGCCTCCGGTGCGGCGCTGGCGACCGCGGCGCGTGCCCTCATGAACGGCGATGTGCCCGCAGCCGAGGCGGCGGTCCCGCAGATGCTCGCCGCCGGAGCGGCCGCGGCAGCCGCCTCCGAGGCGGTCACCCGCGTGTTCAGCCAGCCTGAGGACTCCTCGACCCGCGTCATGCCGGCCACCCAGCAGACCCGTGCCTACCAGCCGGGCAGCCACACCGGTGCCTCAGCCGTCGCCCCGTATGGGCCCGACGGCCAGCTCGCCGAGGACCCGGAGGCCGAGGAGGACGAGAAGAAGTCGAAGGCCCCGGCGGTCATCATCACGATCCTGGTGATCCTGCTGCTGGCCGGTCTCGCCTGGATCGGCTGGCTGTTCTTCGGCCCAAAGGACGATGAACCGGATCCTGCTCCGACGGCGACGGCCACGCCGACGCAGAAGGAGATCACCATCAAGCCCAGCGACTACATCGGCCTCTCCGAAGCCTCGGCGACCTCGAACCTCGAGCAGCTGGGACTGAAGGTCAGGTCGACGATGGTGACCTCGAACGAGTCTGCCGGCACGGTCGTCGATGTCCGCGAGGGCAGCAACGGCTACACTTTTGCCCCTGGTGACACCGTCACGATCGAAGTGTCGGAAGGACCGCAGCGCCAGGAGCCGACCCGCGCCCCGGAGCCGACGCGGGAAGGTGAGCCCACGCGCAACCCGCAGCCGACGCAGGAACCCGAACCTGAGCCCACCCAGCCACCGGACGACGGCGGTGATGATGGTGGCGACGGCGGCGATGATGGCGGTGGCAACGGCAACGGCGGTGGCAACGGCAACGGCGGTGGCAACGGCAACGGCGGTGGCAACGGCAACGGCGGTGGCAAAGGCAACGGCGGTGGCAGCAACAACGGCAGCGGACCGGGCCAGAACTCCGGCCGCGGCGGAAACTGACAGACGAGAAGGAACAGCATGAGCGAACCGCGGATACTCTCCGGCCGATACGAAGTGCATCGGCTGCTGGGACGTGGCGGCATGGCCGAGGTCCACGAGGGCCTCGACACCCGCCTGGGCCGTCGTGTTGCCATCAAGCTGCTGCGCTCTGACCTCGCCCGTGACCCGTCGTTCCACGCCCGCCTCAAGCGTGAAGCGCAGGCGGCCGCCGGTCTCAACCACCCCGGCATCGTCGCCGTCTACGACTCCGGTGAGGAGGTCTTCTCCGAATCCGGCGGCTCGACCGTGCAGGTGCCCTTCATCGTCATGGAGTACGTCGAGGGGCACACGCTGCGCGAGGTCATCTCCACCCATGGCAGCCTGACGATCCGCGAGGCCCTCGACGTCACCGCAGGTGTGCTCGGCCCGCTGGAGTACAGCCACCGCAACGGCATCGTCCACCGCGACATCAAACCCGCCAACGTCATGCTCACCCCTGAGGGCGACATCAAGGTGATGGACTTCGGCATCGCCCGCGCCCTGGAGGACACCGGCAGCCTGACCCAGACCCAGTCGGTCGTCGGCACCGCCCAGTACCTCTCACCCGAGCAGGCGCGCGGCGAGATCGTCGACGCCCGCTCCGACCTGTACTCCACCGCCTGCCTGCTGTACGAACTCGTCGCCGGCCGGCCGCCGTTCCAGGGCGATTCGCAGCTCGCGGTCGCCTACCAGCACGTCGGCGAACGACCGAAGGCTCCCTCGGAGTTCAATCCCGAGGTGCCGCCTGCTCTCGACCGGCTGCTCATGCACGCCCTGGAGAAGGACCGCGACATCCGCTACCAGGATGCCTTCACCTTCCGCGAGGACGTCCTTGCCGTGCGCGACGGCCGACCGACTTCGCTCGACGGCGATGCCGATGACGCCACCCAGATGTTCAGACCACCGGCGGCTCTGGCCGGTGCCGGGCTAGGGGCGGCCGCAGCCGGCATCGGCACTCCGCAGCCGGCCTACGCCACCGGTATGCCGACCCAGGCGATGAACACCGCGCCGATGACGAATGCCGTCGCCACCGTGCCAGAGGACGAGGACGGTGTCGATGAGGAGAAGGAGCGCAAGCGCAAGACCTGGATGTGGATCGGTGCTGCGCTTGTCGCCGTCGTGCTCGCCGGGCTCGGTCTGTGGGTCTACAACGCCACCAAGGAACGGGAGCCGGTGACCTTCGAGCTGGCAGATCTGCGCGACCGCTCAGCCGATAATGCCGACAGCTACCTCATCAACCAGAACCTCACACCTGATCGTGAGCCGATCGCCGATGATGAGATCAAGGAGGGCAATGTCGTCAAGACCGATCCTCCGGCCGGCTCCCAGGTCAAACACGGCGACACCATCAAGGTCTACGTCTCCACCGGCCCCGACGTGGTATCCGTCCCCGATGTGTCCGGGGAGACCGAGTCGCTGGCCCGCCAGCGCATCAACGATGCCGACCTCAAGGCCGGCAACAACATCGACGAGAACTCACCGGATGTCGAACCCGGCACGGTCATCGAGACGCGCCCGAAAGCCGGCACCGAGGTCGACAAGGACTCTAACGTCGACTTGGTGCTCTCGACCGGACGGATCGACGTGCCCGATGTGCTCGGCAAGACCGAGCAGGAGGCCTGCGACGCGCTCAAGAGCGACGACTACCAGCTGGAGTGCGACGTCAGGGAAGAGGAGACCGCCGATCACGAAGAGGGCAAGGTCTTCAAGCAGAGCACTGATGCCGGTGAGGAGGTCGAGCAGCACGCCACCATCACCGTCACGATCGCCAAGGCCCCGCCGGAGCCGACCGAGACCCCGACTCCGTCGCCGACACCGACCGAGGACGATGACGATGGCGACGGCGGTGGCATCGAATGGCCGTGGCCGGACAACACCTTCGACCCGGGCAACCGGCTCGACGAAGTCGCAGACGACGCCCTGAACCGCATGCGCGGACGCTTCGGCTTCACCAGCTGAGCTGTGCGAGACGACTGACCGGCCGGGAATCCCTCGGCCGGTCAGTGCATTCACGGCTCAGCGCATTCCGGACTCACCCCAATGCGTGGTGGTCCCAGCCCAGTGCGTGGTGGGACCGAGCTCAGCTGCGGGTGGGACCGAGCTCAGCTGCGGGCCGACAGCTGCGGTGCACGATCCCGGGCGGCCGCAGCCGCTTGAGGCATCCCGCAGGCGGCGAGGAAGTTGCCGATCATCTGGTACCCGCATTCGGTCAGCACC
The DNA here is from genome assembly GCF_025147615.1 of Brevibacterium luteolum. Classification (NCBI taxonomy): domain Bacteria; kingdom Bacillati; phylum Actinomycetota; class Actinomycetes; order Micrococcales; family Brevibacteriaceae; genus Brevibacterium; species Brevibacterium luteolum. The sequence continues at coordinate 13,496 of NZ_JALXPM010000040.1, forward strand.
GACTCGGGATGGAACTGCACGCCGAACACCGGCGCGCTGCGGTGCTCGATGCCCATGATGACTCCGTCGGCGGTCTGCGCGGTGACGGCGAAGACGTCCGCGGGCAGGGTCTCGTCGACGATCGCCAGGGAGTGATAGCGGGTGACGGTCAGCGGGCTCGGGCAGCCGGCGAACAGGCCGGTGCCGGTGTGGGTGATCTGCGAGGTCTTGCCGTGCATGAGCACCGGCGAGTGCGACACCGTCGCCCCGAACACCTCGCCCATCGCCTGATGGCCCAGGCACACGCCGAGGACCGGCAGACCGATGTCCGCGCAGTGGGCGATGACCTGCGGGCACACACCGGCATCGGCTGGGGCTCCGGGACCCGGGGAGATGAGCACCCCGTCGTACTCTGCCAGGGTGCCCGCCACCTCGGGCGCGGTGAGATCGTCGTTGCGGATCACCGTCGTCTCGGCACCGAGCTCGCGGACGTAGCTCACCAGGGTGTAGACGAAGCTGTCGTAGTTGTCGATGACGAGGATGCGCGCCATCAGCCGCCCTGTCCGGGCTCTTCGACGCCGGGTTCGCCGCCCTCACCGGGCCGGGCCGGGGCGTGGTCGCCCTCCTCCTCGATCGTCGCCTCGTTGAACGGCATGTACGGGGCGACGATGGGGAACACGAACTGCATGAGCAGGTAGCACGCCCCGGCGATGAGGCCGAGGGACAGAATGAGCTTGGAGAACCAGTTGCCGGGCAGGATCCGCCAGATGAGTTCGTACATCAGTCAGTCGCACCTGCCTTCTTGTATGCCGAGGAGTCCTTGATGGAGTCCGGCGGGCCCTCGCTCGCGTGCCGCCAGTCGGTGAGCTCGAAGTAGCCGATGTAGCGCTCCCGGGCCGAGAACATCGGGTTGCAGGCCGTGAGCGTCATGATCCGGTCCTTGCCCTTGTAGTCCGGCATGTCCGGTACGGGGGCGAGCACCTCGGTCTGGTCCGGCAGCACGATGTCGAAGTTGACGAAGGTGTAGGTGTAGTAGCCGTCGGCCGTCTGCACGATCGCCTCGTCGCCGGGGCGGATCTCGGCGATGAGGTTGAGCGGCTTGCCGTAGGTCACGCGGTGGCCGGCCATCGCGAAGTTGCCCACCTCCCCGGGCATCGCGGCATTCGGGTAGCGGCCCAGGCCCATCCGGTTGAGCACCGGCTCGAGCGAGACACCCTCGGCGATCGTACGGTAGTAGTCCTCGCCGAAGCGGGGGATGTACATGATGCCGAAGGCAGAGTTGAGATCGGCCGGATCGCTGACGTACGGGGTGTCGGGATCCTCGGGCAGCTCGTTGCGCGGGTTGTCCTGCCACTGCGTGGTCAGCTCGTTTGCGAGGTTGCGGTTGTCCTCGTTGGCCGCGATGTCGGTCCACCACAGCTGCCAGACGACGAACAGGATGAGGATGAGACCGGCGGTGATGCACAGTTCGCCGAATGCGCGGATGGTGCCGCGCACCGGGCCGAGCGGCTCGCGTTCGGGCTTGGGTTTGCGGGCTGTGCGGGCCCGCGGCGGCTCATCGCCGAAGACGACGGTGTCGAAGTCAGCGTGCCGAGTGGCCCTCGGCATCGGCTCGGTCTGCGGGGCAGTGGCCCCATAGGCCGTCGCCGAGGCGACGCTCGGGGTGCCGTAGCTGTGCTCGGAGTGGCGAGAGGCGGATTTGATGACAGGGCGCGGGCTGGTGTGGGCTGCCCCACTCGTCGGTGCCCCTGCAGTGCCGGAGGCGGCTGCGGTTCCGCTGTCACCGGCACCATTGCCGGCCTGCCGGGCTGCGTCAGCGCGCTCCTGCGCGATGCGCTCACGGCGCGACATCGGTTGATCCACTACTGCTTCACCTTTGCTTGGGAGAGGTCGAACGCGCCCTCATAGGCATCCAGGGTCAGCGTTCCGGTCTCGACTTTCCACCCTAATCCTAAGCGCTCGGCGTACTGCTGATAGACCTGCACAGCTGGAGAGTCGCTGAGTGCCTGACGCAGTGCGTCCGGGTCGCCGACGGCTTCGATGACATACGGCGGGGAGTACACCTGCGAGCTGACCCGCAGGGTGTTGCCGACGCACTGGACCGAGGAGGTCGCAACGATGCGCTGGCCCTGGACGGACATGCCCTTCGCCCCGCCGGCCCACAGCGCGTTCATGACGCCTTCGAGGTCCTGCTGGTGGATGACGAGGTCGTTGACGGATACGCCGGGAAGGTTCATCGACTCCCGCGGCGCGTCATCGAGGGTGACGGTGACACCCTCGCCTGTGAGTTCGGCTGCCCGGGCCTCGGCGGCGAGCGCATCGGCGAACTTCTGCGCTTCATCGGCTTCGTCGGAGCCGGAGCGGCGCTGCAGCTCCTCGACGGTGCGGCGCTGCTCGGCCACGCTCTCTTCGAGCTTGCGGCCCTGGTCGGAGCGCTCCTTGACGATGTCGGGCAGTGTTGAGGCCTCGGTGCGCAGCCGGGTGCCGTCGGAGGTCTTCGCCGAGGTGGCCATGAGCAGCCCGCAGATGAGCAGCACGATGAATACCATCGGGTGTCCGAAGAGTCTCTTCACTTCTGCTGTGCTCCGCCCTCTGCACCGCCTGCCGGCGCAGTGTCGTGTGTGCTTTCCAATGTACCCAGCGCGTCGACAGGCGGCCAAGTGACGACCGCGCCGTGACGGCGTGCGACAGCGCCCGGGTGTCGATGTCAGTGCCGAGGTGTTGACTGGGAGGCGATCCCACCGGCAGGCAGCACACGCCGCGGGGTCGGGATTTCGAAGCGCGATGATCGATAATGGAGAGGTGACGTCCATGCCCGCAGCCTCGCCGGCTGACACTTCCGCCCTGCGCAAGGCCCGCGGTGCGTTCTTCACGCCTGCCGACATCACCGAGTTCATCGCCGCCTGGGCGGTCCGCTCCCCGGATGACCGGGTGCTCGAGCCCTCTGCCGGAGATGCCGCGTTCCTGCTCTCAGCCCACCGGCGGCTGACGGCCCTCGATTCGGCCCGCGCCAGCACCCCGACCGTTCACGGGGTGGAGATCCATCCCGAGAGCGCGGAGATCGGCCGTGCCCGCGTCACCGCTGCCGGGGGCCGGGCCGATATCGAGGTCAGCGACTTCTTCCGCCTGCCGCCGACCGGTGACTATGACACCGTCATCGGCAATCCGCCGTTCATCCGCTATCAGGGGTTCACCGGTGAGAGCCGGGCTCGCGCCCGGGAGGCCGCGCTGCGCGGCGGGGTCGCCCTGTCCGGGCTGGCCTCCAGCTGGGCGGCCTTCACCATCCACTCCGCTCTGTTCCTGCGGTCCGGCGGCCGGCTGGGCCTCGTGCTGCCGGCCGAGCTGCTGACCGTCAACTATGCCGCCCCGGTGCGCACCTTCCTGTTCGAGAGCTTCCGCAGCGTCGAACTCGTCCTCTTCGAAGAGCAGGTCTTCCCAGGTGCTGAGACCGAGGTCGTCCTGCTGCTGGCCGACGGCTACCAGGAGGGCCCGAGCGCCCATGCGACGATCCGGCAGGCCCGTGCGGCTTCAGAGCTCACTGCCCTGGCGCCCGGTCAGCAGTGGACGCCGGTCGACCCGGCGGCCAAGTGGATCGACAGCCTCGTCAGCCCCGCAGCGACTACCGCCCTGCAGACGCAGATGGAGGCCGGGCGGTTCTGCGATCTGGAGACCTGGGGGGATACGACGCTGGGCACGGTGACCGGCAACAACAAGTACTTCACGCTCTCGACCTCCCGTGCCGCCGAACTCGGGCTGACCTCCCGTGATCTCATGCGCGTCTCTCCGCCCGGCAGCTCGCATCTGCGCGGGCTCTCCCTCACCCCTGCACAGCTGCGCCGGCTGGCAGGCGAGGGTCAGGCAACGCAGCTGTTCTATCCGCGCGAACCGCTCTCTGCTGCGGCGGCGGCCTACATCGAGGCCGGTGAGCGCACCGGTGTGCACGAGGCCTACAAGTGCCGGGTGCGCCGCACCTGGTACCGGGTGCCGCTGCTGGAGCCTGCCGATCTGCTGCTGACGTGCATGAACGCCGACACTCCCCGCCTGACGACGAACAGCGCCCGCGCCCGGCACCTCAACTCCGTGCACGGGGTGTATCTGCGCGAGGAGCACCGTGAGCTCGGCAGTGAGCTGCTGCCGCTGGCCAGCCTCAACGCCGTGACGATGCTGCACGCTGAGATCGTCGGCCGCAGCTACGGCGGGGGCATCCTCAAACTCGAACCCAAGGAAGCCGACCGCTGGGCAGTCCCCTCCCCTGCGCTCATCGCCTCCGCCGCCGAAGCGCTGGCCGCCATCCGCCCGCGCGTCGCCCGGCTGCTGCACACCGGCCGGCTGGCCGAGGCATCCGCACTCGTTGATGCCGTGCTGCTGTCTGAGCCCGAGCACCTGAGCGCACGAGAGCTCGACGACGTGCGACAGGCCAGAGATGAGATGGTGCGCCGACGGACCGTCAGGGGTGCCAGTGGCCGCTGAGACGAGTGCGAAGGAACGCGCCTGGCTGCTCTTCGACCACATCATCGCCCAGGCCGCACCTGACGGTGAGCACGCCGATCCGTGGACGACGACCGATGACGGCAGGCTGCGGTTCTCCCCCGACGTCCCGACCTTGGAGCGGCTGCTCGGCGTGCCGCTGCTGCTGCGGGCCGGCAGCCAGACCGGTGTGCCTGCCCTGGCATTGGATGTGTGGCTGTCCTATGAGCTGCGCCGCGCCGGCTTCGACCCCGATGCCGTGTGGCCGCGGGCGACCCATCCGCGGATCCTGCCGACCCCGATCGCCAAGCTGCTCGCCGGCCTGCCGGCAGCCGAACGCGACGCCCTCACCGCCCGACTGGCCCAGCGCACCGCGATTCCCGGTGCGACGGCGGCGAGTGCGAACATCCTCGGCAAGCACTACCTCAAACAGGTCGATGTCATGATGACCGACTGGGCGACCGGGCCCGAGCTGCTCATCTCGACGAAGCGGATGGACTCCTCCTATGGCAAGAACGCCGCCAACCGCGTCGAGGAGTCCTACGGAGATGCGAAGAACCTGCGGCTGCGCCACCCCTTGGCCGCCCTCGGCTTCGTGCTCGGACTGCGCTCGGACATCCTGGAGACGGCTCCGGCGACTGCCGACTGGCTCTTCGACCTCGTCGGCAAGCTCGGGCAGGAGGACGATGCCTACCACGCCACCAGCATCATCATCTTCGACTACACCGACCCGAGAGCCAGCGGCACCCTGTTCGACGACGCCGCACAGCTGGCACCCGGCGGGGACCTCGATGCGATCATCGACCGCCTGCCTGAGGCCCGCGTCCGCGACGATGTCGTCGCCGACTGGCTCTCCCCTGGCCGGTTCCTCACCGTCATGGTCAACCGGGTGCTCGACGCCACCCCGGTGACATTCCACCCGGAGGCGCGCCGGCGGCGCAGCGCGGCCCGGAACAGTGCGGCCCGGCTCGGGTCGGTCATCACCGACGACGGCCGCATCCTCTGATCGAGCACCCCCGCACAACTGCTGGCTTTCGGGCAATGTGCACAGCAGTGCTCCTCGAGTAGACTTTGGTTGTTGTCCAACCCCCACATGCACCCAGGGACAGCATCCGCAGGCCCCTCGCCGGGCCTGGTCTGTCCACCGGAGGAGAAACGTGTCCAAGTCGAGCCGTAACCGCAAAGCGCACCGCACCTCGCGCCACACGGAGAGCCCCAAGGCCGCCGAGACGACCGAAGAGACTCTGAACGACGAGACTCTCGACATCGACGACACCGCTGAGGCCACCGACGTCGACACTGCAGACACTGCAGACGAGAAGGACACGCCGCCCAAGAAGGACACGGCACCGGCGAAGAGCACCGCAGCGAAGAAGAAGTCCACCGGTTCTAAGCCGGCCGGCGCGACCGCTGCCGGCAAGAAGACCTCGAAGAAGGCTGACGCCGACGACGACGCCAAGGACGAGAAGTCCGGCAAGGCCGCCCGCTCCGGCAACCCCGCCAAGCGCAGCAAGGCGCGTACCAGCCGCTCGACCTCCCGGTCCACGTCCCGGTCGACCGGCCGCACCACCTCGACCTACGACGGCACCACCTCGACGGTGACCAAGCCGAACCCGCGCTGGTTCGTGCCCGTCATGGTCGGCATCCTGCTGCTCGGCCTCGCCTGGCTCGTCGTCTTCTACCTCTCTCAGGGCGCCTGGCCTGTTGAGGCCTGGGGCAACTGGAACCTCGTCGCAGGCTTCTCGATCCTCGTCGCCGGGCTCCTGATGTCGACACGATGGCGCTAAGGGAATGGCGAAACCGGCCGGATACTTCCGTCTTCTAGCTCACCACCCTCTGCCCATCCGCCTGGCGGCACTGTACGTCGGGCTGTTCCTCTACGGGTTCTCCGCCGGGCTCATGCTGCGGTCGACGCTGGGCAATATGCCCTGGGACGTGCTGCACGAGGGCCTGTCGAAGCTGACCGGCATCTCGATCGGCCTCGTCGTCGTGATCCTGTCGTTCCTCCTGCTGCTGCTGTGGATCCCGCTCAAGCAGCGCCCGGGTCTGGGCACCCTGTCGAATGCGCTGCTTGTGGGCCTGTTCATCGACCTGACCCTGTTCATCGTCCCGGCACCGGAACAGCTGTGGCTGCGCATCGTCTTCGTCGCGTTCGCTATCCTCATCAACGCCGTGGCCACGGTGCTCTACATCATTCCGAACTTCGGGCCGGGCCCGCGCGACGGGCTCATGACCGGCCTCGTCCTCAAGACCGGCGGGTCGGTCACGGTCGTGCGCGCCTCCATCGAGATCGCTGTCATGCTCATCGGCTGGCTGCTCGGCGGCACCCTGTTCATCGCCACGATCGTCTTCGCCTTCGTGATCGGGCCGGTGACCCACTTCATCCTTCACCTGGCGATCAAGCTCTTGGGGCCCGGTGACCCGATGGTCTCCGAGGACACCTAGACCGTCACCGGCACCCAGACGAGTGCCGCGAACCCGGCTGCGCTCACCACCGCTGTCAGGATCAGCAGACTGAGCGCACGCAGACGCTGCGGGGCGAAGAAGTACACGCAGCCGAAGACGAAGCCGGTGACGAAGCCGCCGAGGTGAGCCTGCCAGGAGATGTTGGGCACCAGCCAGATGAGCACCGCGTTGATCGCGACGAACCCGAACACCCCGGTGAGGTTCCGGTCGAGTCGACGGGTGGGGGTGGCCACGAAGCCGACGAGGCCGAACAGCGCTCCCGAGGCGCCGATGTGCACCGTGAGCAGGGCCTGCGGACTGCCGTCGGCAAGGGCGAGGGCGAACACCGCCAGCGAACCGCCGAATGCACTGAAGAGATACAGCAGCGCAAACCACCCTGAGCCGGTGTATCGCTCCAGGAACGTGCCGAAGAAGTACAGCCCGACCATGTTGAACATGATGTGCATGCTGCCGGCGTGGATGAAGGCTGTCGTGAGCGCGGTGTAGGGCTCGGAGACCGCCCAGTAGGCGGCGAAGCCGAACATCCGCGGGATCCAGTCACCGGTCAGCAGCTGCAGCAGCCACACGATCACGCATGCCCCGATGAGGCCGTACGTCACCGGAGTCGACGGCAGCCTGCGGGCGTTCCTGCCCGGCATGCCCTGCGGCGGACCCGGCGCCGAGGGGCCCGGCGCGAACGGACCGGGGTGGCCAGACCCAGGCTGGGGAGAGCCCGGCCCGCTGCCTCCGAGGCGCGGGTTGCCGGGCTCCGGCGACTCATGCGGAGGAACTGACATGACCACATCCTATGGACGGCAGTGAACGGGACCGGCCCCTGGTCCACAGGGGATCAGGGGCCGGTGAAAGAAGGACTGGGATCAGCGGATCTCGACGGATTCGATGACGACCGGCTCGGTCGGGCGGTCAGCCTGACCAGTCGGCACGGCCTCGATGGCGTCGACAACCTTCTTCGAGTCCTCGTCGGCGACCTCACCGAAGATCGTGTGCTTGCCGTTGAGCCACGGGGTCTCCACGGTCGAGATGAAGAACTGCGAGCCGTTGGTGCCGCGGCCCATCTGCTTGCCGGCGTTGGCCATGGCCAGCAGGTAGGGCTTGTTGAACTGCAGTTCGGGGTGGATCTCGTCGTCGAAGACGTAGCCGGGGCCGCCGGTGCCGGTGCCCAGCGGGCAGCCGCCCTGGATCATGAACTGCTTGATGATGCGGTGGAAGCCGAGTCCGTCGTAGAACGGACGGGTGACCTGCTGACCGGACTGCGGATCGGTGAACTCGCGCTTGCCCTCGGCGAGCTCGACGAAGTTCGCCACGGTCTTCGGGGCGTGGTTGCCGAAGAGGTCGATGACGATGTCACCCTTGTTCGTGTGCAGGACTGCCTGCTGCGTTGCAATACTCATAGACGTCATTCTGTCACGAACGCACGCACGCGCCCACCGCCTCGGGAGCGGAGCGCCCACCGTCACCGGCGGGAATCCTAGGCGAATTGTCAGCGTTCAGACGCCCACCCGGGCGCCGCACTGATTAGCTCAGCCTCTAGACTGGGGGTAACGTTGAAGTCACAGAATGAATCCACCGATTCCGGAGGGTGAGATGTTCAAGAAGAAGACCCAGCCCACGTCCCAGCGCCTGCTCCACGAGGTCAGCGATGTTGCCGTCGCAGTCGGTGATGCAGTGCGCGCAGGATCTGCGCAGGCCATCGAAGCCTCCGGACCGGCACTGGAGAAGGCCAACGCCTTTGTCGGCGGCGGTGCGGCGAAGAATGCGCCGAAGCTGCGTCGAGTGTCGAAGAAGCTCAAGGAGGCTGCTGACCAAGTGCGACCCGATGTGAACCATTTCGAGAAGGATCTCCGCCCCCGCCTGGAGAAGCTGGGCAAGGACGGCCGCAAGCAGTTCGGCGCCGTCGCTGACCAGGTGGCCGACCAGTTCGATTCGCTCAGCGCAGACAGCCGCGAGCGCCTGGCCACCGCCAAGAAGCGCGTGGCCGATGACTGGGCTCCCGACGCCACCCAGCGCGCAGGCGCCCTGGCCGCCGGTGCTGCCGGAGCCCTGGCTTCGGCCCAGACTCCGAAGGCCATCGAGGACATCGCCACCAAGCTGACCGGCGACAAGAAGGCCGTGAAGAAGGCCAAGAAGGCCCTGAAGAAGGCCGGCAAGGACATCGAGAAGCGGACCGCGAAGTCCGGCATAGGCACCGGCACCAAGGTGTTCCTGTGGATGCTCGTGCTCGTCGGCCTGGCCGGTGTCGCCTACTTCGTGTGGCGCAAGGCCCAGCCGGTCGAAGACCCGTGGTCGACGCCGCTGGAGGGCAACCGCCCCGCCGACGCCCGCCCGGTCGGCACCACCCCGGCATCCCGCCAGACCCCGGTCACCGAGGTCTCCGAGGCTCCCGTCCCGGCTGCCAAGGTCGAGGATCTCGACGCTGATGCTGAGGAAGAGGGTGTCGACGAGTTCGGCAACCCCCGGGCCAAGGATCCGCACAACTTCTGATCATTCCGCTCCCGAGGTGAGACTCGGGTGAGGTGACCAGCGCCCCCGGTTCGTTTCGTGCGAACCGGAGGCGCTGTCGTCTGCGCTGATGACCTCGCCTCAGAACCGATCCCAGGGAGGCATTCGCGCTGCAACGCGATGACCTGGCAAAACGCGTCGCCATAGTATTGACATATATGAATATATCTTCGTGATTATTAAACATATGTCTAGCTAATTCGCAGGTTTCTGCACCTCGCTCTGTGGCTACTGTCTCGGCCGCTCGCGTCCTGCGCTTCCCGGAAGGTACGTCCTACGCATGACTATCCTGAAATCGGTCAAATCACTTGCTGTTGCCTCAGCAACTGGCGCCGCTTTGCTCCTCTCCGGAGTCGGTATCTCGGCTGCTGCCACAGACACCTCTGACAACGAGCCCACCAACGACGGCCAGGTCACCTGCTTCGATGACTTCACCTGGGCCAGCCAATCGACCCTGCACCCTGGAGCCAATGACGTCGTCGACCGGCAGAAGGAACTCACGCACGGCGCCGATGTCGCCGTCGACGGCTGGACCGGAAGTCGTCCCGGCGTCGACGGGTGGGACGAGTCGGGAACACCGACCTTCCGCATCGTCGTCGGCACGCTGAGCTACCTCACCGACGTCAACGCAACGATCGCCTACGTCGGCAACGACGACGCCGAGTTCACCGGCACCAACACGCTTGTCAGCCCAGCAGCCGGTGCGACGCCGCCTGAGTACAAGAAGAAGAAGCTCACGAATCTCGTCGAGCCGCAGCTGGCTGATGACAAGAAGTCCTTCTCCTGCAACATCACCGAGGACCAGATCCTGCCGAAGAACAGCTCGGCAAGCTTCAATGCGACCGGGAACAAGGAACTCCTCGGCGACAGCACTAAACCTCTGACAGTCAAGGTCACCGTCACCGACAAGATCGCTGTGCCGTGTGAAGAGGATCCGGACAACCCCGGCTACTACGACCATGAAGAAGGCAGCGCCGGATCGGTCTGCGAGGTCGACTGGACACTGGCCTCAACCATGGACAACCGCCTCATCGACCCGTCGAACAACGGATACCGCAGCAAGGACCGCGATACCAACAACGGCGACCATCTACCCTTTCAGACGTACTTGAGTAGACTTGCCCCATGACGGACCTCCACTGCTTTACGGGCAGCCCTCTACGCCCGTCAGTCCGTCTAGGAACCCGTCGGCATCCAGCAGCAGCTCGCCGACGGTCGAGAGGACGCTCGCAGGCGTGGCTGGATGATCATCGACGAGTACGTAGACGACGACACCAGCGGGAGCAAGAGCCGCGGCGCGAAGACACGCTGGGCTCAGATGCTCAGGGACTACGACGCGGGCCTCTTCGACGCTCTGATCGTCACAGAGGCCTCCCGCCTCACCCGCGCTCTGACCGACGTTCTGGATGTCCGGCCCCCAAGGCGCGACATGCGCGTCGTCGCCATCCGAGAGGGCGTCGATACAGTGGGAGGAGACGACTACCTCCTCAAGCAACTGGTGCTTCTTGCAGAGCGCGAGGTCTGGGTCAAGACCCAGCGGTCGAAGCGATACTCGCTTGACCGCCGCAAAGCCACCCGTCGGCCGGCAGGACACCCTATGGATACCGATGGGTCCATGCGCCAGACCGTGACGACCGCGGCACGCGCTTCAAGATCGACACCGACGAGGCCAAGGTGGTTCGGAGGATTTTCGCCGAGTTCGTCGCAGGCGCTCCTCTCGGCCAGATTGCCCACGACCTCACCTCGGACGGATATGCGACCCGCGAGAGCAGCCGATGGCACACGTCCACGGTCCGGCGCGTGCTGATCAACCCGCACTACTCAGCTCTCCTTCCCCCCTACGCAGCCGACCGGCCAGAACGACCTCGCGAAGGTCGCCATCGAGGACTGCATTCCCGGGGCGTGGGAGTCGATCATCGAGCGCGACCACCTGCTGGCTGCACGCAGCCGGCTCGTAGGCGTGAAACCAAACCACAACGGCACAGCGAGAAAGTGGCTACTTTCCGGGCTCGCCGTATGCGGCGTATGCGGCGGCCCCATCCGATCAGCGCGAGCGAGCACGCACCCCACCGCGCGCAAGGACGGCACCGGCAAGGCGCCAAGGCAGTATCACGCCGTGTACCGCTGCCTCCGGGGTCACGTCGTACGCAAGGGCGCCATGATCGACGAGTTCATCAAGGAGATCTGCATCGAGCGTCTGTCTAAGCCCGATGCCCACGATCTACTGGCACCACGCGCAGAGCGGCCAGACCTCGCCGTCCTGCACGCGCGACGCATCGAGCTCGAGAGCCGCGATGCGGGCATCGCCACGTTGATCGCGAAGGGGAAGATGAGCCCGAAGGCGGCTGAAGAGGCTCTCGACGATCTGGATGCCGAACTCCGGATCGTCAACGACCAGATCGCTCTGGCCGTGCGCTCAGATCCGTTGGCCGATGTTCTTGACAGCGACGACGCGCGCTTGTGGTGGGAGACCGCGACCCTCGCTCGACGCCGAGCGGTCGTGAGCGCCCTGATGACCGTGGTGCTCCATCGCGTCGGCAATGGACGCCGGATAACCAACCTCGAACAAGTGGCTGACACGATCACCATCGACTGGACGCGACACAGTGGGAGCGATGACTCTTATGGATGATCCGTTCGGGCGTGAGGACGAGAAGTACAGGACGTGTGCTGAGTGCGGTGGTGACTGCGAGCCCGAGCTCATGCCGACCGGCGTCGGGATGCGCATCGCCTTCTACTGCCCGACGCACGGTGTGCACACCCTCGTCGACCCGTTCGAGGGCCTGCGCTAGACGCCAGTCGGGAGCCGCCGTGGGCGAGCCGGGAGACGAGCTGACAGTTCAACACAACCGGGAGATACCACCATGGCTTGGAAGACCATCAACGAGAACATCACTGTGCGCTATCCGCAATTTACGATGACCGGCTTAATCGAGTACGACACAGCTCAGGCGTCCCTCGCTCAGGTTGACGCCGATACTGGCGAGGATGTGGTTCTTTCCATCGATCTCTTCGAGTACGGCTATGTGCCCGCTCCCGGGGAGGTCTTCTTGAAGGACTGGTCAGAGAACCATGGATTCGCCGCCGCGTTGCAGGCAGCAGGCGTGATCGAGATCGTCGGAGAGGTACGCGTTGGACCCTTCATGTCGAGGGCGTACAGAGTGCGAGTCTTGAGCGAGCCACACTAGCTACGTTTTGCGCCTGCGAGGGAAGGAGACGGCCACACATGGCGGAGTGCTGGGAGTCAGCTGCGACGCATGCCGATGCGCTCGTAAGCTCTGCGCAGCCGCTTCAGGCACATACCGATAACGAGGAGGAAGGGGACTGTCGCATGGATAGGTGACATCTGATCTGGTGGGGTTCCCCGCAAGTTGTGGACACTTGAACCACGTCACGCAGCCTGCGTAGACGCTTT